>NZ_SOGI01000028.1:0-95126 GCF_004403385.1 Cryobacterium sp. TMT4-31 | reverse complement strand
CCGGCCGGATGCGGCGGCGCCCGCCGATCCGCCGCATCCGGTGCCGCCGGGTCCCCGCACCGTCGTCGTCGCCGGCGCCGGTGCCGGGCCGGCCGCGGAGGAGCTGGCCCGACTCGCCGGCTGGCCGCTGATCGCCGAGGTCTCCAGCGGCGCCAGGTTCGGCCCGAACCTCGTCGTGGCCTACCGCGAACTGCTCGGGGACGCCGACTTCGGCGGCCAGGTTCAACGCGTGATCGTGTTCGGCCACCCCACCCTCAGCCGGGAGATCCCGGCGCTCGTGCTGCGTGAAGCCGTACAGACCATCGTCGTGGCCCCGGCCGGCCTCGAGTGGTACAACCCCGGGCACCGGGTAGCGAGGTTCGCGCGCGCCGTTGCCGCCACCGACGAGGCGATCGCCGTAGCGGGAACCCGCGAGGCCAGGGCCTGGGTGGGCCGGTGGGTGATGGCGAGCCGGAGCATCCTGGCCGAGGACACCGAGCTCGACGCCCCGGCCTTCAACACCCACGGCCTGTCCAAGGCCGAGTTCGCGGCGATGAAGGCCCCGGTCACCCGGGCAATGCTCGCCGACGCCGTGTGGCGCGCCTCCTGGCCGCACGACCGCCTGGTGCTGGGCGCGTCCCGGCTGATCCGCGAGCTGGACAGCCGGGTGGCGGGCAAGAAGATCCCCGTGCACGCCAACCGTGGTCTGGCCGGCATCGACGGCACCATTGCCACGGCGCTGGGCATCGCGTTGGCCAGCCAGGCGGGCCCTCAGCCGCTGTCGACGGGCACGACCCGGCTGCTCGTCGGCGACGTGACCCTGCTGCACGACGCCGGCTCACTGCTGATTGCGCCCGGTGAGGTGCGACCGCGGCTGCAGGTGATCGTGGGCAACGACGGCGGCGGCACCATCTTCGACGGCCTCGAGGTGGCGACCACCGCCGCCCCGTCTGCCATCGACAGAGTGCTCTTCACCCCGCAGCAAGTGAATCTCGAGGCTCTCGCCACCGCCTACGGCTGGGACTACGCGCGGGCGGCGACCCGCAGCACCCTGGAGAGCGCCCTGACGGCGCCGGTGGCCCGCCCGACCCTGCTCGAGGTCCCCCTGGCCCGCTAACTGGAAGCCGGCCTTTTGTGTTGCCGGTGCGGACACGTGCGCCCGGCTGCGCTCTGCGCGACAGGCGGTGCGGGGCGTTGGCGGGTTTGGTACCGTTGCACTCGTTCCGTGCCAGACGTGCGGGAACGGCCAAGGAGTGCCCCATGCCCGGTAGGACCGTACCACCCGCACCCGCCGCCTCTCCGCCGGCCAGGGTCAAGGCAGACACGCTCGCCCTGTCCGCCATGATCGTCGGCGTCGTCGCATTCCTCTGCGGCTGGATGCCCGTGCTCGGCCTGATCATCGGCAGCGTCGGCGTGATCCTCGGCCTCCTGGCCAGGCGGCGCTCGAACCGTCCGGAGCTCGGCCTGACCGCTCTGATCCTCTCGATCCTGGCGGTATTGACCAACATCGTCGTCGACGTGATCGTGGTCGTCCTCATGGTGACCCAGGCCAACAACCTGCCCGCCTAGGCCGGTCCGCACCGGCCGGGCCGCGGGGAACAGCCGCTAACTGTGCCCGAAGCGGACAAGTGCGCCCGGTGTGCCGGGACCATTTGTCCGGAGCGGGAACAGTTGCGGGCTACGACACGGGGGGCAGATGCCCGAGCGCCCGAGCGGCTGTCAGCCGAAGGCCTCGACAACGGGGCGGAACTTCATCTTGGTTTCGGCCAGCTCACGGTCGGGGTCCGAGTCCAGGACGATGCCGCAGCCGGCGTACGCCGTGATGTTGCCGGTGGGGGACACCTGTGCGCAGCGCAGCGCGATGGCCCACTCGCCGTCGCCGTCCGCGCCGACCCAGCCCACCGGGCCGGCGTAGCGACCGCGGTCGAACGGCTCCAACTCGCGGATGAGCGCGAGAGCGTCCAGCGTGGGGGTGCCGGCGACCGCCGCGGTCGGGTGCATCGCCGCGATCAGGTCGAGGGAGGTGGACCCGTCGCTCAGGGTGCCCTCGACGTCGGTGGCCAGGTGCCACAGGTTGGGCAGCTTCACCGTGAACGGGATCTCACTCGTGGTGAGCACCGAGGTGTGCGGACGCAGCGCGGCGAGCACACTCTGCACGGCGAACTCGTGTTCGTCGCCGTCCTTGCTCGAGGTGGCCAGCGCGAGGGCGGCCTCGAGGTCGGCCGCGGCATCCGCCCCGCGGGAAATGGTGCCGGCCAGCACGCGGGCGTTGACCTCGTTGTGGTCGGCCCGGATCAGGGTCTCCGGGCTGGAACCGACGAGTCCGTCGACGGCGTATGTCCAGCAGTCCGGGTAGCCCAGGGCCAGTTCGGTCAGCAGCAGACGCAGGTCGGACTCGGCGGGCAGCCGGCCGACGAGGTCGCGGGCGAGCACCACTTTGCTCAGCTCCTGGGCGCCGATGTGGTCCACCGCGGCGGCGACGGCCGCCCGGTAGTCGGCCGGCTTCAGGGCGCCGGGCAGCAGGGAGATGCGGTACTCGTCACCGAGCGGGTGCAGCGCCAGCGGAATCTCGGGGGCGGCCTGGCCGGTGGGCCAGATCCGGGTGACCCAGCACTGACCGTCCTCGCGGCCCACGATCAGCTCGGGGACGATGAGCACGCTGGTCTGGCTGGAGGAGTCGTCGAAGGCGAAGGTGCCGAAGGCCAGCAGGCCGGTGCCCGTGCGCGCCAGCGGGTCGGTCACCGTGGCGGCCGCGACGACATCGCGCCAGGCTGCGGCGGCATCCGTCATGCGGGTGGGCCCGGAGAACTCGAGGCGCAGGGCCGTGCCGATGCCGGCGAGGCCCTGGTTGCGGCGCATCCAGAGCAGCGGCTGCCGCTCGTCGAGCAGCAGGATCAGCTGGCGAATGTCGGCAATCGGGGAGGTCTCAACCGTTAGAGCTGGCGCATTCACTTGTCTACCCTAAGCCCGCGCCCGCGGATACCCGGGCCGCGCGTCGCAATCTAGACTGGACCGGTGAGTAGAGCAGATCTAAATAAGCAGCCCGCGCAGGTCGCCGCCATGTTCGATTTGGTCTCGACCCACTACGACCGCACCAACGCGTTGCTCTCGGTGGGCAACGCCTCGTTGTGGCGCGTCGCCACGACCAGGGCCGTCAACCCGCGCCGCGGGGAGCGGATCCTCGACATCGCGGCTGGCACCGGCACCTCCAGCGTGGCCCTCGCGCACACCGGCGCGCACGTGGTGGCCGCCGACTTCTCCGCGGGCATGATCAAGGTGGGCCGCGAACGGCACGCAGACAACCCCAACGTTGAGTTCGTGCAGGCGGATGCCACCCAGCTGCCGTTCAAGGACGGCGAGTTCGACGCCGTCACCATCTCGTTCGGCCTGCGCAACGTGGTGGAGCCCAAGAAGGCCCTCGCGGAGTTCTACAGGGTCACCAAGCCCGGCGGCCGCGTGGTCATCTGCGAGTTCTCCACCCCGCCCGTCGCGCCCATCCGGGTGGGCTACTTCGCCTACCTCAATCATGTGATGCCGCGCATCGTGAAGCTGGCGTCCTCCAACGCCGAGGCCTACGACTACCTGGGCGAGTCCATCGCGGCCTGGCCGAACCAGCCCACCCTCAGCGCCTGGCTGCGCGACGCCGGATACGATGCCGTGGCGTACCGCAACCTCAGTCTCGGTATCGTGGCTCTGCACCGCGGAATCAAGACCGAGCACGCCCCCGCTTCAACCTCCTGAAACTCCCAGATCCGATCGTTAGGCTGACAGAGTGAAATTGACCGCCCCCGTGGCCCGCCGGAGCCCGTCGGTAACGTCGCAGCTGGGCCTGAGCGATCGAATCTTCTCCACCCCCGCCGACCGCGGCCTGGCTGCCAGCATCGACAAAGGCCTCGAAGAGGTGAAGACGACCCTGCTGGGTGAACTCGTCTTCGCCGACGAGATCGCCGCCGTGACCAGCCGGTACCTGCTCGACGCCGGCGGCAAGCGCGTGCGCCCGATGCTCGCGCTGCTCACCTCCCACCTCGGCGACGGCACCATCCCCGACGTGGTCCGCGCGGCCGCCGCCATCGAGATCACCCACCTCGCCTCGCTGTACCACGACGACGTCATGGACGATGCCGAGAAGCGCCGCGGCGTGCCCAGCGCCCAGGTGGTCTGGGGCAACTCCATCGCCATCCTCGCCGGCGACCTGCTCTTCTCCCGCGCCAACCAGCTGATGGGCAGGCTCGGCGAACGCGCGGTGCGCCTGCAGGGCGACACCTTCGAACGCCTGGTGCTCGGCCAGCTGCACGAGACCGTCGGACCCAAGGACGGCGAGGACCCGATCGAGCACTACATCCAGGTGCTCGCCGACAAGACCGGCTCCCTGATCGCCGCCGCCGCCCAGGCCGGGATCATCTTCTCCAACGCTCCCGAGAAATTCGAGGAGCCCGTCGTGCTCTTCGGCGAGCGGATCGGTGTCGCCTTCCAGCTCATCGACGACGTGCTCGACCTGTCGCCGCAGCCCGAGGCGACCGGCAAGGTGCCCGGCACCGATCTGCGCGCCGGGGTCGCCACCCTGCCGCTGCTGCGCCTGCGTGAGCGTGCGGCAACGGATGTGCGCGCCGCCGACCTGGCCGCCCGCCTCGAGGCCGATGTGATGAGCAGCGCCGGCGTGGCTACCGAGGCCGCCGACTCCGCCATCACGGCTCTGCGCGAACACGACGTGACCACCCAGACCCTCGCGGAGGCCCACGGTTGGGCCCGTGATGCCGTTGCCGCCCTTGCCCCCCTGCCGAACGGCTCGGTCAAGAAGGCGCTCACCCGCTTCGCCGAGACCATCGTCGAGCGATCCAGCTAGAAAGGCTTCCATGACCAAGTTGCGATTGGCCATCGTCGGTGCGGGCCCCGCCGGCATCTACGCCGCAGACATCCTCCTGAAGGCCGAGCGAAACTTCGACGTTTCCATCGACCTGTTCGACCACCTGCCGGCCCCCTACGGGCTGGTGCGTTACGGCGTGGCGCCGGACCACCCCCGCATCAAGGGCATCATCAACGCGCTCCGCGACGTACTGGACCGCGGCGACATCCGCCTGTTCGGGAACGTGCGCTACGGCACCGACATCACCCTCGATGACCTCAAGAAGCACTACAACGCGGTCATCTTCGCCACCGGCGCCGTGCACGACGCCAACCTGCCCATCCCCGGCATCGAACTCGAGGGCTCCTATGGCGCCGCGAGGTTCGTGAGCTGGTTCGACGGCCACCCCGACGTGCCGCGCACCTGGCCGCTCGAGGCAAAGTCCGTCGCGGTGATCGGCAACGGCAACGTCGCCCTCGACGTCTCCCGCATGCTCGCCAAGCACGCCGACGACCTGCTGCCCACCGAGATCCCGGCCAACGTCTACGACGGACTCAAGGCCTCCCCGGTGACGGATGTGCACGTGTTCGGGCGCCGAGGCCCCACCTCGGTGAAGTTCACCCCGCTGGAGCTGCGCGAACTCGGCGAGCTGCCCGACGTCGACATCATCGTCTACGACGAGGACTTCGACTACGACGACGCCGCCCGCGCGGCGGTGGCCAGCAACAAGCAGGTCTTCGTGATCGACAAGGTGCTCAACCAGTGGCGGAAGCGCGAGACCGGCCAGGCATCGCGTCGGCTGCACCTGCACTTCTTCGCCCGACCGGTGGAGGTCACCGACGACGGCAACGGCCACGTCGGCGGCTTCCGGTACGAGCGCACCGCACCGGATGGCCATGGCGGTGTGCACGGCACCGGCGAGATCCGCGAGCTGCCGATCCAGGCCATCTACCGGGCGGTCGGCTACTACGGCTCGTCGTTGCCCGGCATCCCGTTCGACAAGAAGCGCGGCGTGATCCCCAACCGCGAGGGCCAAGTGCTCTGGAAGGGTGAGCCCGGCTTCGAGTCCAGCACCGGCAGCCAGCAGATGTACGGCGTCTACGCCACCGGCTGGATCAAGCGCGGACCGGTGGGCCTGATCGGGCACACCAAGTCCGACGCGATGGAGACCGTGCGGCACCTGATCAACGACGTCGGCAACTGGTGGCGGCCAGAAGCGCCCGAGGAGCAGAGCATCGTGGAGCTGCTGGAGTCCCGCGGCGTGGCGTACACCAACCTCGACGGCTGGCACCACCTCGACCAGCACGAGCTGGCGCTCGGCGCCGAGCAGGGCCGTGTGCGCGTCAAGGTCGTCCCGCGCCACGAAATGGTCGAGGTCTCCCGAGCCCAAGTCCCCGCCGAACTGTAGGCAAGCGGCGAGCCGTGAGCAAAGCACCGAAAATCGAACGATTCGGGGGCTTAGCTCACGGCGCGCGTGCTGTGGCCTGGCAGGACGACATCCTGGGCAGTGACTACCAGGCAGCTACCCTGCCGCTGGGCAGCGACGGCGAAGGGGAGGTCGTCGCCACGCTGGTGCGGCACCGCCCGCCCCTGACCGACCTGGTGTCGCCGGCGGCCCCGGCGCACGGCACCGATGTGCTCTACCTGCACGGATGGTCGGACTACTTCTTCCAGACCGGCCTCGCCGAGCACTGGCACGGTCTCGGCGCCCGGTTCTACGCCCTCGATCTGCGGAAGTACGGGCGCAGCCTGCGGGAGCATCAGACACCCGGCTTCGTGGCCGACCTGGCCACCTACGACGCCGACATCGAAGCCGCCCTTGCCGCGATGGGCCACGGCGAAAACGCCGAACGGCCCTCGCGGCGGCGGCTGGTGCTGATGGGGCATTCCACCGGCGGCCTCACCCTGAGCCTGTGGGCCTCCAGGCACCCGGGGCGGGCCCATGCGCTCGTGCTGAACAGCCCGTGGCTGGAGTTTCAGGCCGGCGGTGTGGGCCGGGCCTTCATCACGCCGCTCGTGCAGCTGGGCGCCCGCGTGCAGCCGCTGGGCACCCTGCCCCAGGTGGACCTGGGCTTCTACAGCCGCTCGGTCTCGTCCGAGTTCGACGGCGAGTGGTCCTACGAACCACGCTGGCGCCCGCCGCGCGGTTTCCCACCGCCCCGGGCCTGGCTGAACGCGGTGCTCGAGGGACACGCCGCCGTGGCGGCCGGACTGGGCATCGAGGTGCCTATCCTCACGCTGCTGTCGGCGCGGTCCACGATCCTGCCGCGCTGGAGCGAGCAGATGCGGCACAGCGACAGCGTCCTGGTGGTGAACGACATCGCCAGGGCCGCCGTGCGGCTGGGTACGACGGTGACGGTGGCGCGCATCGAGGGAGCCCTGCACGACGTCGTCCTCTCCGCCGAGGTGCCGCGCGAAGCGGCCTACGCCGCCCTCACCCGGTGGCTCCGCGCCTACGCGCCCTGACCATCCGCGAACCGTGAGAAAAGCCCCAGATCTCGGAAGATTCTGGGGCCTAGGTCATAGTTCGCGGAAGGGGAACTAGCGGAAGTTGACGAACTGGAGGGCCACGTCGAGGTCCTTGCCCTTGAGCAGGGCCATCGTGGACTGCAGGTCGTCGCGGCTCTTCGAGCTCACGCGCAGTTCGTCGCCCTGAATCTGGCTCTTGACGCCCTTGGGGCCCTCGTCGCGGATGATCTTGTTGATCTTCTTCGCGTTCTCCTGGTCGATTCCGGCCTTCATGCTGGCCTCGATGCGATACTCCTTGCCCGACGGGTACGGTTCACCGGCGTCGAGGCTGCGCAGCGAGATGCCGCGCTTGATCAGCTTCGACTCGAACACCTCGAGGATCGCCTTGACGCGCTCCTCGGTGTTCGCCTTCATGAGCACCTTCTCGCCGCTCATTTCGATGGATGCCCCGACGTTCTTGAAGTCGTAGCGCTGCGCCACCTCTTTGTGAGCCTGGTTGAGCGCGTTGTCGATCTCCATGGGGTCGACCTTGCTGACGATGTCGAACGTAGAATCTGCCATGAGAGCCATGTTACCGAGAAGGGCCGGATGCCGCCCGACGGCGCTCTGATCAGTCGCCGGGGCGTGCCGTACTCGAGCGCACGATCAGCTCGAACGGCATCGGAGTGTTCAGGGCCGCCTGGTCGTGCTGGCCAGGATGCAGCTGGTCCATCAGGATCTCCACGGCCTTGGCGCCCTGGCCCTGCGGGAACTGCGCGATGGTGCTCAGGCCGAAGAAGTCCGCCAGTTCGTGGTCGTCGATGCCGATCACCGAGACGTCCCGCGGCACGACCAGGCCCAGGTCCCGAGCGGCCAGGATGCTGCCGATCGCCATCTCGTCCGACGCGGCGAAGATCGCCGTCGGACGGTCGTGCGGGCTGCCCAGCAGCTGCTTCGCCGCCTGGTAACCGCCACGGATGGTGAAGTCGGCCGGTTGGAACAGCTCGGGGGCCACGCCGATACCGGCGGCTTCCAGGGCAGCCTCGTAGCCGAAGCGCCGGTTGGTGGGCAGGTGGAAGTCGAGGTCGTAGTCCTTGGTGCCGCCGATGTGGGCGATCCGGGTGTGGCCGAGCGCGAGCAGGTGCTCGGTGGCGAGCCGGGCCACGGCCGCGTCGTCGATGGTGAGGGTGCGCACGCCCGTGATCGGGCCGCCGACGCCCACGAGCGGCTTGCCGAGCGCGTGCAGCCTGGCCACCTCGCTCTCGGTCAGTTCCAGCGAGATCGCGATCACGGCATCCACCCGCTGACGGAGCAGGAAGTGCTCGAAGACGCTGCGGCGCTCGTCGCCGCCGCCGGTGAGGTTGTAGAGGGTGAGGTCGTAGCCGTTGTGCAGCAGTTCCTTCTGAGCGCCCTCGACGACGCTGGAGAAGAACCACCGATTCAGGAACGGCACGACCACGCCGATGTTCTTCATGCGACCCGACGCCAGGCTGGACGCGTTCGACGACACCACGTAGCCCAGCTCCAGGGCCGCGGCCTTGACCTTGAGCCTGGTCGTGGGCGACACGTGGCCGTTGCCGCTCAGGGCGCGCGAAACCGTGGCGGTGGAGACGCCCGCGCGACGGGCGACCTCGTCGATTCCGACCATTCGGGTTCCTAACCGGCGTGCAAGAGGGGGTGTGAAGTGATCATATCCACCGGTTCGGCGCCCGGCCGCCCACCCTGATTTCGCACTTGGGCCCTTCGGCTTGTATTCTGTCTGAGCGTCTCCGGTCACGTGGCTACATATGGCCGGGTATGCACTGGCGAGTTACCCAAGCGGCCAAAGGGATCTGACTGTAAATCAGACGGCGTAGCCTTCGTGAGTTCGAATCTCGCACTCGCCACAGCAAGAATGGGGCAAGACCAGCACTACCAGCACCACCACAACGCGCCGGGCCTCCGGCGCGTTTGTGCGTTAACCCGCCCGTTACCGCTCGGGCGTACCGTGGTCAGATGACCCCTTCCGCCACGACCGAACTGCTCACCCTCGCCCAGGAGACCGCGATGGTGGCCGGAGAGCTCGCCCGTCGCCGGCGGGCGGAAGGCGTGCAGATCGCCGCGTCGAAGTCGTCCCCGGAGGACGTGGTCACGCTCGCGGACCGGGAGACCGAGGCGCTCATCCGCGGCCTGCTCGCGGATGCGCGACCCGACGACGGCTTCTACGGCGAGGAGTCCACCGCCACCGCGGGCACCTCCGGACTGACCTGGGTCGTCGACCCCATCGACGGAACCGTCAACTACCTCTACGGCATCCCCTGTTACGCCGTGAGCATCGCCGTGGTCGAGGGCGACGCCGACCCGGCCAGCTGGAGCGCCCTGGCCGGCGCGGTGCGCAACCCGGCGATCGACGAACTGTTCTCCGCCCGCGCCGGCGGTGGTGCGCACCTGAACGGGCGCGCGCTGCAGGTGACGAGCGGGGTGCCGTTGTCGTTAGCCCTGTTCGGTACCGGATTCTCCTACGACTCGGTCCGGCGAACCCGCCAGGCGAAGGTCCTGCACGGTCTGATCAGCCAGGTCCGTGACGTGCGGCGGATGGGCGCGGCCTCACTGGACCTGTGCTCGGTGGCCGCCGGCCGGCTGGACCTCTACTACGAGCGCGGATTGCACCCCTGGGATCACGCCGCCGGGGCCCTCGTCGCCACGGAGGCCGGCGCCCGGGTGGGCGCGTTCGGCGCGGACCGTGAAGGCGTCAGCCTTCTCATCGCGGCCGCGCCCGATCTGTACGCCACCGCCGAGCCGCTGCTCGCGAATCTTTTCGAGCAATTTATGGCCGACGACGACATTTGAGAATCGGAGTGCCGCTGACGGCTCCGCACCCGCTGGATGGCGGGGCAGACGCCCGATCCGCTATCACGCCTGGCCCTCCTTGCGCATCCTCCACAGGGAGGGATACACCCCGTGTTCGGGTGTGATTTGCCGACATCAAATGGCCATCCGGCGCTCCGCAAGCTAGCCTTTATCTATTCGTTACTTTGGCTCACGTCAAAACGCGAGCCTCTAGCCCTGTCCAACGCGCCGAAAGTACCCGTCCTTTGTCACGTCACACCCCGTTGTCGGATGCCCCCGCAGCCGACTCCAGTGACCTCTCACAGAGCGACCTCGGCAGCACCGATTCGACCGAGCCGGCCCTCGCACCGCACCGCACGCTCACGCGTCGCGAACAGCGCGAGCTCGAGCGTCGCGCGGAGCTGGCCGCCGAACCGACGCCGGTAACCGAGCCGGCACCCACCGAAACCGCCGACTTTGTTGCCGTCTCCGACGTGGAACCCCAGCCGGTCACCGAGCTGTCGCCCGCGGCGCACCTCCTGGTCGGTGCCGGACTGGCCGAACCTCACCTCGAGACCGTCGTTCTCAAGGAACGCGATCTGGCGCTGCCTGCCGAGCCGGCCTACGAGCAGATCCCAAGCGACGTTTCCCCGAACACCACGACCACGACGATCATCCTGCCGTCTCGCGCGGCCCTGCGTGCCCAGCTGCGCGCCGTGCAGGCGATCGACGACCAGGCGCCGGCCGGCGAGCCTGCTGCGGCGTCACAGGCCCGCACGGAGCCGAGTGAGCCGGAGCACACGCTGCCCGCCTTCGTTCCTCGCACCCGGGCCCTACCGTCCTCCGCCAAGCCCGGTGTGGCATCGGCACGTTCGGGACACCACCGCATGCGCATGCTGGCCACCAAGGGTGGGTCGATCATCGCGATGACCTTCGTCGCACTGATGGCCGTCGCCACCTCGATCCCCGCCGAGGCGCTGCTGTCCTCCAGCGACGTGCAGGCCGCGGCCCTCGAAGCCAAGAAGCCCACGAGCGGCGCCGACCCCGCCCAGGTCATCAACCTGGCCAACGGCACAGACACCATCACCGTCGAACAGGACAGCTACCAGTCGCAGTCCATCGCCGAGGTCGCGGCGGCGAGCGGCATCCGTATGGAAGACACGTTCAGCAACAACCCGAACGGAACCATCCAGTGGCCGTTCGCGGTCGGCGTGCACGTGGGCGACCAGTTCGGCTACCGCAACTGCGCAGGCTGCTCGGTCAACCACGGCGGCCAGGACTTCAACCCCGGCCTCGGCGCCCCCACCCAGGCAATCGCCGACGGTGTGGTCAGCTTCACCGAGGACGGCGAGGGCAGCCTCGGCGTGCACATGATCATCGATCACATGATCGACGGCAAGCTGGTCTCCAGCGTCTATGCGCACATGATCCACGGCTCGATGCTGCTGAAGACCGGTGACGTCGTCAAGGTCGGCCAGGTCCTCGGCAAGGTCGGCTCCACGGGCATGTCGACGGGCCCGCACCTGCACTTCGAGATCCGCCTCGGTGGTATCAACGGCACCAAGACCGACCCGCTCGCCTGGCTCTACGCCAACACCAACTAGCTCGCGCTTCGCCTGATCTCGACAGGCTCGATCAACGGCGGTCTCGCGCCCCAGGCATCCCGCGAGAGCGGTCAGGTGGCCGCTTCGCGGGCGTCGAGGCGACCAGAAGCCCGCTTTCGCGAGGTCCGGGTCAGGCTTCTTTTGCGAGAAACGCCTCGAGCAGCGACCGGGGGAGCGGGAACGGTGCGACGCCGTCCGCCCCGTGCTGGGCCGGCCGTGCCTCTCGCGGCGTCACCGGCTCGGACGCTTCGCCCAACGACACGACCTGGTCGTGCAGGCGCTCCATGTCGATGTCGAGCCGGTTGGCGACGTCGGCGGCCTGCTTGAG
This sequence comes from Cryobacterium sp. TMT4-31, assembly GCF_004403385.1. Taxonomy (NCBI): domain Bacteria; kingdom Bacillati; phylum Actinomycetota; class Actinomycetes; order Micrococcales; family Microbacteriaceae; genus Cryobacterium; species Cryobacterium sp. TMT4-31. The sequence goes on along the minus strand of NZ_SOGI01000028.1, from coordinate 83,116 downwards.
CTCACCCACCAGCGCGGTCGGCACCGCGCCGTCGTACTTGTAGAAGATCTTGTGCTCGAGACTCGCCCAGAAATCCATGGCCACGGTGCGGATCTGCACCTCGACGGTGACGGGCTGCACCCGGTCGGACATGAACACCGGGATCGCCGCGATCAGGTGCAGGCTCTTGTAGCCGTTGGGCTTGGGGTTCTTGATGTAGTCCTTGACCTGCAGCACGGTGATGTCCCGTTGACCGGTGAGCATCTCGAGCACCCTGTAGGTGTCCGAGATGAAGCTGCAGGTGATCCGGATGCCCGCGATGTCCTGGATGTTCTCGCGGATGCCCTCGAGGTCCAGCGGGTAACCCTTGCGGTTGGCCTTCTTGAGGATGCCCTCCGGCGACTTGAGCCGGTGGCTGACGTGCTCGATCGGGCTGTAGTCATGGATCGCGCTGAATTCTTCCTTGAGGATGTTGACCTTGGTCATCATCTCGTCGGTCGCGAACTTGTACGACATCATGAACCGGGTGAGCTCGGTCCGGATTTCCCGGAGGTCACTGGGCCATTCGACAACCTGGTCAGTCACGAGCGCTCCCCAATCAACGGCGGCCCAGCGAACGCCGGTGGCCACCTCGAGTCTGCCATCCCCCGCATCGGTACTCGCTGGGAGCGAGCTGCGAGCGGGGGAGTGGCGACTACTCGGTGATGCGAGGTGGTCAGCCCTGCAGCCAGGCCGTGGTGTCACCCGGCAGCGTGCGCCCGGTGAGGGTGGCGCTGGAAAGCAGCACATCGCCGGCGGGCAGCTCGATGGGCTGGTCGCCGGTGTTGGCGACCACCACGACATTCCGGTTGCGGAATACGAGCACGTCCTCGCTGGGCGAGGGCAGCCAGTCCACCGAGCCGAAGCCGAGCTCGTTCGCGCGGCGCAGGGCGAGGGCATCGGTGTAGAGCTCGAGGGTCGAGCCCTCCACACCGGCCTGCGCGTCGCGGGCCAGGGTGGCCCACTCGGCGGGCTGGGGCAGCCAGCTCTGTGCGCTCGGCCCGAAGCCGTACGACGGCGCGGCGCCTTCCCACGGGATGGGCACCCGGCAGCCGTCGCGGCCGTAGCGCTCACCGTTGGTGCGGAACCAGGTGGGGTCCTCCCGCGACGAATCGGGCAGGTGGATGACCTCGGGCAGGCCGAGTTCTTCGCCCTGGTAGATGTAGCTCGACCCCGGCAGCGCGAGCATCAGGGCGGATGCGGCGCGGGCGCGACGCAGTCCGACCTCGGTGTCCGGCAGGCCGACGGTGTTCGGGCCGATGCCGTGACCCTGCAGGTTGTCGGCGGTGAGCGCGAGCCTGGACGCGTGGCGCACGACATCGTGGTTGGAGAGCACCCAGGTGCTCGGCGCGCCAACGGAACTGAACGCGGCGAGCGAATCGTCGATCACGCGGCGGAGCGCGGGAGCCTGCCACGGCGTCTCCAGGTAGGCGAAATTGAAGGCCTGGTGCATCTCATCCGGACGCACCCACTGCGCTACCCGCTCGAGCGGGTCGACCCAGGCCTCAGCGGCCAGGATCCGGTCACCGTCGTACTCGTCGAGCACGATGCGCCAGTCGCGGTAGATGTCGTGCACGCCGTCCTGGGCCCAATACGGGGCTCCGGCGACGGGCTCCGCCACAACGCCGGGTTCGAGCGCGGTGGTCGCGCCGCCCATGCTGCCGCCGTCGACGGGCGGGGTGTAGTCGGGCAGGCCCTTGGCCTTGATCATGCCGTGGGCGACATCCACCCTGAATCCGTCGACGCCGCGGTCCAGCCAGAAGCGAAGCACATCCCGGAACTCGGCGCGCACCCACTCGTTGTCCCAGTCGAAGTCGGGCTGGGTGGTGTCGAAGAGGTGGAGGTACCACTGGCCGGGGGTGCCGTCCGGGTCGGTCGTGCGGGTCCAGGCGTTGCCGCCGAACACGGACTCCCAGTTGTTCGGCGGAAGCTCACCGTTCTCGCCCAGGCCGTCGCGGAAGATGTAGTGGCCGCGCTCTTCGCTGCCGGGGCCGGCGGCCAGTGCGGCCTGAAACCACGGGTGGTCGCTCGAGGAGTGGTTCGGCACAATGTCGACGATCACCCGGATGCCCAGGTCGTGCGCGGCGGCCTGCATCTTGTCGTAGTCGGACAGGGTGCCGAACAGGGGATCGACATCGCAGTAGTCGGAGACGTCATAGCCGGCGTCGCGCTGCGGCGACGTGTAGAAGGGTGACAGCCAGATGGCGTCCACCCCCAATTCGGCGAGCTGCGGCAGCCTGGAGCGGATGCCGGCGAGGTCGCCCATGCCGTCGCCGTTCGCGTCAGCGAACGACCGTGGGTAGATCTGATAGATAACGGCGTTACGCCACCACTCTGTGCCTGTCATGACGGACACACTACGGCATTTTGGGATGCATGCAAGCGCTTCCACAAACGTCGCTGGCGAATGTGGCATCAGAGCTGTCGATAACCACACACTGGGTTGCCAATCGAGGAAATGGCAGGTATACATGTAACCGCTTGCACAAAATGTCAATGTTGATTATGAAAGGCACACCAATGATGGTGAAGAAGAATGGCCTGCTGGCCGCCGGCGCAATTGCCGTCGCAGCGTCCCTGGCCCTGGCCGGCTGCTCGGCCGGTTCGAACTCGGGCGACACCTCGTCGGAGGCCGACTCCAGCGCCCTGACAGTGTGGGTGGACGCCGACCGCGCCGCCGTGCTGAAGGACGCCGCCGCGGCCTTCACCAAGGAGTCCGGCGTCGAGGTCAAGCTGGTGCAGAAGGACTTCGCGAAGATCCAGGAAGAGTTCATCGCCCAGGTCCCCACCGGCAAGGGGCCGGACATCACCGTCGCCGCGCACGACTGGCTCGGTAACTTCGTCAGCAACGGCGTTGTGCAGCCCGTCGAGCTCGGCGACACCGCGGCCGACTACCAGCAGGTCGCCGTCACCGCCATGAGCTACGAGGGCACGACCTACGGCGTTCCGTACTCCATCGAGAACATCGCCCTGCTGCGCAACACCGCGCTGGCCCCCACCGCCCCGGCCACCTTCGACGAGATGACCGCCGCCGGCGTCGCCGCGGGAACCGAATTCCCCTACCTGGTACAGATCGGCCCCGAGGCCGACCCGTACCACCTGTACCCGTTCCAGACCTCTTTCGGGGCCCCGGTGTTCGGCACCAATGCCGACGGCAGCTACAACCCCGATGACCTCACCGTCGGCAACGCCGGCGGAGAGGCCTTCGCCACCTGGCTCGCCGCCGAGGGTGCGGCAGGCCGCATGAGCGTGAACCTCACGGGCGACATCGCCAAGGAGAAGTTCTACGCCGGTGCCTCGCCGTTCCTTCTGACCGGACCGTGGAACGTGCCGGACGCCCAGGCTGCCGGCATCGACGTGTCCGTTGACGCCGTGCCGTCGGCCGGTGGCCAGGCTGCCCAGCCCTTCGTGGGCGTGGCGGGCTTCATGGTGAGCGCCAAGACCAAGAACGCCATCGCGGCGAACGAGTTCCTGGTGAACTACATCGGCAGCGAAGACGTGCAGACCGCACTCTACGAGGTCGGTGGACGTCCGCCGGCACTGACCGCCGCGTTCGAGGCCGCCAGTTCCGACCCCATCACCGCCGGATTCGGCGCCGTCGGCGCCACCGCCGTGCCGATGCCCAACATCCCGCAGATGGGCAAGGTCTGGCAGTTCTGGGGCGTCACCGAGGCTGCGATCATCAGCAACCAGGGTGACCCGGTGCAGCTGTGGCAGAAGATGACCGCGGACATCGCCTCCGCCATCGAATAACCAGCACCACCGAGTGCGCCCGGCCCCACCGGGTCGGGCGCACCGCACCATCCGCACGCAGCACCCGCACGATCACCGCCTGGCGGCTAGAGAGCAGACAATGATGACTACCCCCGGAACCGAGCGCGATCGGGCCCAGATCGTCGCCGCCAAGAAATCCCGGCAGGCGGGCCGCATCGCCGAAGCCGCATCCGCGGGCATCAAGGTGCTGCTGGTCAAGGTACTGCTGCTCGGCATCGTCGACGCGATCAGCGTCTACGCGCTCTTCGTGCTCTTCATCAAGCAGGACTGGCTGGTCTTCAGCCTCGTGCTGCTGGTCACCATCGTCGTCAACGGGATTTACTTCCGCGCCAAGGGCCTCCCGGCCAAATACCTCACGCCGGGTCTGATCTTCCTGATCATCTTCCAGATCTTCGTCATCGGCTACTCCGGCTACATCGCCTTCACCAACTACGGCACGGGCCACAACAGCACCAAAGAAGACGCGGTCAACTCGCTGATCCTCTCCTCGCAGGAACGCGTGCCGGACTCACCCAGCTACGCCGTCACCGTGCTCGAACAGGCCGGCGCCTACAGCTTCCTGGTCACCGACCCCGACGGCGAGATCAGCGTCGGCAACCCGGACGCGCCCCTTGAGCGCGTCTCGGATGCCGAGACGGATGCCTCCGGCCAGGCCATCGCCCTGCCCGGCTACACCACGCTGAACTTCTCCGACATCGTGAACAACCAGGAGGCCATCGCCGCTCTCGCGGTCCCCGTCTCCGACGACCCCAACGACGGCAGCCTGCGCACCCCGGACGGCTCCGCCGCCTACCTCTACCTCTCCGACCTCGTCTACGACGAGGCGGCCGGCACCATGACCGACGCCAGCACCGGTGTCGTCTACACCGAAGACCCCTCCCAGGGCTCGTTCATCGCCGAAGACGGCGCCGACCTGCAGCCCGGCTGGAAGGTGGAAGTGGGCCTGGCCAACTTCGCCAAGGCATTCGGCACCGACTCCATCCGCGGTCCGCTGATCAGCGTGACCCTGTGGACCTTCGCCTTCGCGTTCCTGTCGGTGGCCACCACCTTCGCCCTCGGCCTGTTCCTGGCGATCGTGTTCAACGACCTGCGGATGCGCGGCCGCAACGTCTACCGCGTCGTCATGATCCTGCCCTACGCCTTCCCCGCCTTCCTCTCGGCACTGGTCTGGGCGGGCATGCTCAACCCGCAGTTCGGCTTCATCAACCAGGTCCTGTTCGGCGGGGCGGAGATTCCCTGGCTCACCAACGAGTGGCTGGCGAAGTTCAGCATCATCTTCGTGAACCTCTGGCTGGGCTTCCCCTACATGTTCCTGGTCTGCACCGGAGCACTGCAATCCATCCCCGACGAACTGCAGGAAGCGGCCACCGTCGACGGCGCCAAGCCCTGGCAGGTGTTCAGGCTGATCAAGCTGCCGCTGCTGCTCGTCTCGGTCTCCCCGTTGTTGATCGCCTCGTTCGCATTCAACTTCAACAACTTCAACCTCATCTACATGCTCACCAACGGTGGGCCGCGAGACGTGACAGCGGGGGTGAACGTCGGAGCCACCGACATCCTCATCTCGATGGTCTACAAGGTTGCGTTCGTCGGCGCCAACCGGGACTACGGACTCGCGAGCGCCTTCTCGATCCTGATCTTCGTGCTCGTCGCCCTCGTGTCGATCATCAGCTTCAAACAGACCAAGGCGCTAGAGGAGTTGAACTGAGATGACCATCGCCCCGAACATCGCAGCCCCGGACAACCAGGAATACATCCCCGTCAAGCAGCCCTTCAACTTCGGCCGGTGGTTCCGCGCCACCGGCTGGCGCCACCTGGTCGGCGCTGTCATGGTGGTCTTCTCCGCCTTCCCGCTGCTCTACGTGCTCTCCGCGTCGCTGCACCCCGGCGGCACCCTGATCACCGCCAACGGCCTGTTCAGCGAGGTGGACCTGGGCAGTTACGTCACCCTGTTCAACCTGCCGCAGCAGCCGTACGCGGCCTGGTACGGCAACACCCTGCTGATCGGCGGCATCACCTCCGCCGGCACCGTGTTTCTCGGCGCGCTGGCCGCATACTCGTTCTCGCGGATGCGTTTCACCGGCCGCCGGGCGGGCCTGCTGATGCTGGTGCTCGTGCAGATGTTCCCGCAGCTGCTCGCCGTGGTGGCGATCTTCCTGCTGCTCAACGGCATCTCCGACATCTTCCCGGCCATCGGCCTGGACACCCAGATCGGCCTGATCATGGTGTACCTCGGCGGCGCGCTCGGCGTGAACACCTACCTGATGTACGGGTTCTTCAACACGATCCCGGCCTCCATCGACGAGGCCGCCAAGCTCGACGGCGCCGGCCACGCCCGGATCTTCTTCACCATCATCCTGCGCCTGGTCGCGCCCATCCTCGCCGTGGTCGGACTGCTGTCGTTCGTGGGCACCACCAACGAGTTCGTGATCGCCAGCATCGTGCTGATCACGCCCGAGAAGCAGACCCTCGCGGTGGGCCTCTACCAGTTCGTCTCGCAGGAGTTCTCGAGCAACTACTCGGTCTTCGCGGCCGGCGCGGTGCTCGCGGCCCTGCCCGTGATGGCGCTGTTCCTCTGGTTGCAGAAGTACATCGTCGGCGGCCTGACGGCCGGATCGGTCAAGTAACCGCCGGATGCTCCCGCACCAGCCGCTCCCGCACCACCTGCTCCCGCACAGCCCCAAGCCGCTCTTCGCCCTTCCGCACCATGATGGCTCGCCGCTCTACGTCTCAACCCAGGCGCCGGCCCTCGGCGACACCGTCACCGTGCGGCTGCGCATCCCGACCGCCTTCGGGGACGTGGCGACGGTGCGTACCCGGGCCAACCCCGACCGGGAACCGCGCTTCGAGGACGCCCGGCGGCTCGGGGGCGCCGGCGCGCCGGACCACGGCTACGCCTGGTGGGCCGCGGACCTGGTGGTGGAGAACCCGGTGCACGGCTACAGGTTTCTGCTCGGCATGGCCGACGGCGGCCACTGGTGGCTGAACGCCAGCGGTCTGCACGACATCGAAACCCTCGACTCCGAGGACTTCAAGCTCGTCGCCCACCCGGCCCCGCCGGACTGGGCGGCGACCAGCATCATGTACCAGGTCTTCCCCGACCGGTTCGCGCGGTCCGCCGCCGCCGATCACCGCGAGGCGCCGGACTGGGCGATTCCGGCCGAGTGGAACGACGCCGTCGACCAGCTCCCGCCAGGCCGTTCGCACCAGTTCTACGGCGGCGACCTCGACGGCATCACCGAGCACCTCGACCACCTCGAGCGTCTCGGTGTGACCCTGCTCTACCTCACGCCGGTGTTCCCCGGCCGCTCCAACCACCGCTATGACGCGGCCAGCTTCACCGAGGTCGACCCGCAGCTGGGCGGCGACGCGGCCCTGATCCGGCTCGTCGAAGCCGCGCACGCCCGCGGGTTGCGGGTGATCGGCGACCTCACCGCCAACCACTCCGGCCACGGCCACGAGTGGTTCCAGGCCGCGCACCACACCCCGGCGGCTCCGGAGAGCGCCTTCTACTACTGGCTCGACCCCGAGCAGCGCGACTACCAGTCCTGGCTGGGGGTGCCAGAGCTGCCCAAGTTCAACTGGGCCTCCACCGAGCTCCGCCGTCGGTTCATCGACGGGCCCGACTCGGTGGTGGCCAAATGGCTCAAGCCGCCATTCCATCTGGACGGCTGGCGCATCGACGTGGCGAACATGACCGGCCGACTCGGCGACGAAGACCTCAACGCCGAGGTGCGCCAGGCCATCCGCCGCACCATGATCGAGGTGAACCCCGACACGATCCTGCTGGGCGAATTCACCAACGACGCCTCCGTCGACTTCCAGGGCGACGCCTGGCACGGTGCGATGACCTACGCCAACTTCACCCGGCCGCTGTGGTCGTGGCTGTGCCGGCCCGACCCGGTGCCCTCCTTCTTCGGGCTGCCGCTGGGCAGTATCCCGGTGCACACCGGCGAGCAGTTCCACCGGGCGCACACCCGCTTCGCCGCCGGGTTCCCGTGGCGCACCCGGCTGGCCACCATGAACGCCCTCGACACCCACGACACGGCCAGGTTCCGCACCCACGCCGACGCCGACGCAGTGCCGGTGGCCCTGGGCCTCTCGGTGACCCTGCCGGGCATCCCGGTGGTCTTCGCCGGCGACGAATTCGGCCTGACCGGCGTCGACGGCGAACACTCCCGCACCCCGATGCCGTGGCCCAGCGCGGCCGAGCCGCCCGTCGCCGCGACCATCGACCTGTACGCGTCACTGATCGGCCTGCGCCGTGCCCACGAGGCACTCAGCACCGGCGGACTGCGCTGGCTGCACGTGGGCGATGACGCGCTCGTTTACGTGCGGGAGACCGGGCACGAGTCGGTGTTGCTGTTGGCCACCCGGGCCGCCGCAGAGGTGACCCTGCCCGACTGGGTGCTGCCGGTCGGCGGCCGCGCCGGCGAGCTGCCGCCCGAGGCCGGAACGGCTGTCTGCACGGTCTCCGACACCGGGGTCCGGCTGGTCGCCACGGGCGCATCCTTCACGGCCTGGATGCTGCCCGGCGTCATAATTGCCCCGGATGGCCCCGCTGTGTCACCGAGGGGTCTCGCGAGGTGATAATGTTTACCGGTTGCCAAAAGCACGGTTCAGCTTCAGATGTTTGAGGTTTTGCCCCCTTAGCTCATTGGTAGAGCACTTCCTTGGTAAGGAAGAGGTAGTGGGTCCGATTCCCACAGGGGGCTCAGGCTTGAGAGCTAGGCTCTGAAGGTCTAAGGCGGGGTAGCTCAGTTGGTTAGAGCACACGGCTCATAATCGTGGTGTCGCGGGTTCAATTCCCGCTCCCGCTACACATAAAGGCCCTTTGACCAGGAATTTGTCCGGTCACGGGGCCTTTCTTCTTTTCGCGCATTCTCGCAGCAGCAGCCAGGGAGCCCGCCACAGAACCCGCGATCCGCAGGCGTTTCGTCCGGTACCGCGGCGGATCCCAGGCGGGCGCTGCCTTACGCGGCAGGTACTTTCAGCGGGACCTTGGAGACGGCGAGTGCGCTATCCATGACGACGCGCACGAGCACCTGGAGGTCGAGGCCAGAAGTCTTGGCCATCTCGAGCATCAGCTGGATAGCTATGCCGTACGACGTCGGCCAGAGCTGCGGGTCGGGAGCGTAGCGTCGCAGCGAGCCGCTGACGTTGGGCCACAGTGCGTCGGCGTACTCGAGAGGCGTGGAGGGGACTCCCGTCCCGGGAGCGAAACGCGGCACCCCGAAGGCCGGCCCACCCAACGACTGCGCGCTGTGCACGAAGTACTCGCGCGCCTCGGGGATCGGCTCTCCCACGCTTCGCAGGTACCCAACGATGAGCGCGAACACCGAGTACTGGCGCTCGGCGAGCTGCCGGTTTATCGCGTCGCCGGCAAGGTAGGTGCCGCCGTCCTTGGTGCTGATGGTGTTGAGGGTCAGCCTGTTGAGTGTCGGATCGGTGCCCGCCTGCCCCGAAAGGCCGGCGATCAGGCACGCGCGCCCGGCGAGGCCGCCGAGAATTGTCGCGACGACCTCGATCTGCACCCCGCGTTCGTCTTTGACCATGGTGAGGATGTTCTGATAGATCTCCTTGCCCGCGATCTGCGCACCGAGCAGCGGCTTCTCGGCGAGCTGCGATTGCACATGGCGCATGAGCGCCTGGGTGCCGGGGCTTTCGAGCGACTCTGCGGGCTGTTCCCGTGGGGGTGGCTTACGTCGTCCGAACATGCTCCTCACGCTACCGACGCGAGCGCGTCGGGTCAGGTCCCACTACGAGGGGCTCCGACGGCCCGGGCCGGTGGCAACGGCTCGACTCGAGGGGATGCCAGAGCTCCACGTCGGCCACCTCGGGTTTCACACTCGGCGCCCCTTCTGGACCGCCCCGAGCCACTCGGCACGGGGCGTCAGCGGTACGGAGGCAGGTCGGACGGCGGCGGTTGTTACGTCCACGCGGCGGCCCTCCGAGGCCGCGCGTTGCAGGGACTCCATGACGTCGAGCACTCAGATCTGGGGCGGCGCCGTCGTCGCCCGGCGCACGAGCCCGGTCGGCAGCCGGATGTGGTTCTGCGGCAGTATCTCGCCGTTCAGCAGCGAGACGAGCATCCCTGCCGCGGTGGCGCCGAGTTTCTTCATCGGCTGACGGATGGTGGTCAACGCCGGGTTCATCTGGGAGGCCTCTGGAATGTCGTCGAAACCGATCACCGAGAGGTCGCGCGGCACGTCGAGTCCGAGCTCCGCGGCGACCTGGATGATCGCGATCGCCGAGAGATCGTTCGCGGCGAACACCGCCGTCGGGCGGTCCGTCATCGACAGCAGCGACGCGGCGGGCGCCTTGGCCGTCTCCCGCTTGTACAACCCGACCCGAACCAGGGCGGGGTTGAATTGGATGCCCGCATCCGCGAGGGCCTGCCGGTATCCGGCCTCGCGGAGGGTGGCGCTGCGGAGGTCTGGTCGGCCGGCCAGGAAGCCGATCCGGCGATGGCCGAGCTCGATCAGGTAACGGGTGGCCTGCAGGGCACCGCCGAAGCTGTCCGACTCCACGGTGGGGAGGTCGGCCCGGCCGGTGTGCGGGTCGATCGCCACCACGGGGATTTCCGCTGAGGTGGTGTCGACGGTGGGCGTGACCATGATGGCCCCGTCGATCAGCGTCCCGCTGAGCCGGCTCAGGGAGCGCCGTTCCCAGCCGTTGGTCTCCCGTTGCCTGGAGCCGCTGTAGGCGAGCAGGTCGTAGCGGGAATCCGCCAGGGCCACGCCGACGCCCTTCAGGATCTCGGCGCTGAACGGCTCGAAGTCGGCGACAAGGATGCCGATGACGCTGGTGCGGCGGGAACGCATGCTGCTGGCCACGAGGCTGGACTCATAGCCCAGCTGCTGCACCACATCGAGCACCCTGGCGGTGGTCGCGGCCGAGATGCCGTACCGCCCGTTCACGGCCTTGGAGACCGTCGCTACCGAAACGCCGGCCGCTGCGGCGACATCGTGGATCGTGGCACGGGGAGTCATGGGTTCAGCATAGGGCGATTTGGAAAATGATTTCGAAAACGTTTGACACCCTATTTTTCCGCTGTGACACTGAGGCCATCCGGAACCTACAGGGCAGCCCTGTCGGAGTCCGAACCGAACAGCAGCCCGTCAGGGCGCGGCTTCACACCAAGACCATCGGCCACCGATGGTGTCCCTCAATGAAGAGAAAAGGTTGAACCAATGAAGGTGAACCACACCACCACGGCGAAGAGGATCTTCGCGGGAACGATGGTCCTGGGCCTCAGCGCCCTGGGCCTCACTGCCTGCAGCGCCGATTCGAACGAAGGGTCTTCGGGCGGCGACGTCACGATGAGCCTCTGGCAGAACTCCACCACCGGCCCCGGCCAGGAATTCTGGGACAAGACCGTCGCCGACTTCGAGGCCGACAACCCCGGCGTCACCATCGACGTGCAGGCGATCCAGAATGAAGACCTGGACGGCAAGCTGCAGACCGCGCTGAACTCCGGCGACGCACCCGACATCTTCCTGCAGCGCGGTGGCGGCAAGATGGCCGCCATGGTCGCGGCCGGCCAGCTGATGGACATCACCGATGGCATCTCCGACCAGGTGCATGAGGAGATCCCCGATGGCTCGTTCATCGCGAACAGCCTCGAAGACAAGGTATACGCGATGCCGGTCGCCGTGCTCCCCGGCGGCATCTTCTACAGCCAGGACCTCTTCGACGCCGCGGGTATCACCGAAGCGCCGGTCACGATCACCGACCTCGAAACCGCGGTCGAAAAGCTCAAGACCACCGGGGTCGCCCCGATCGCACTCGGCGCCAAGGACGCCTGGCCCGCCGCGCACTGGTTCTACTTCTTCGCGCTGCGCGAATGCAGCCCCGATGTCCTGGCCGAGGCCGCAGACACCAAGGACTTCTCGGATGACTGCTGGATCAAGGCCGGTGAAGACCTCGAGAGCTTCGCCGCCACCGAGCCCTACAACCAAGGATTCCTGACCACCGCCGCCCAGCAGGGCGCCGGCAGCTCCGCCGGCCTCCTGGCCAACCACCAGGCAGCGATGGAACTCATGGGCGCCTGGAACCCCGGCGTGATCGCATCGCTGACCCCGGATGAGAAGCCGCTGGCCGACCTGTCCTGGTTCGCGTTCCCCGAGGTTGACGGCGGCGAGGGCGAGCCCGGCTCGATCCTCGGTGGCGTGGACGGCTACTCCTGCTCGGTCGACGCTCCCGCTGAGTGCCTCGACTTCCTCAACTACATCGGCAGCGCCGATGTGCAGAAGGAGTACTACGCGGCATTCAACGCCCCGCCGGTGAACACCGTGGCGCAGGAAGCCGTCACCGAGCCCTACCTGCAGGAGATCATCGCGGCCTACAACGCGGCCCCGTACGTCTCGCAGTGGCTTGACACCGTCTACGGCCAGAACGTCGGAAACGCGCTGAACGTCGGCGTTGTCGACCTGCTGGCGGGCAAGGGCAGCCCGGAGCAGCTGATCCAGGCTGTGAACGACGCGGCCAAGAAGGCCTAGGCACCACTCATGTCAGTTCGCGAGAACACTCCGACGCGATTAGAGGTGGATCTCGCGAGCGGTGGGGCCACGGGCACCACGCCCGTGGCCCCGCCCGTGCGGCGCCGCCGCAGCAGTTCGGTCGGGGCCAGAGTCGAGATCGCGGTCCTCGTCGGTCCCGCTCTCATCGTCTTCCTCGGCTTCGTGATCTTCCCCGTCGTGATGGCGGCGTACTACGGCTTCTTCAGCTGGCAGGGCTACGGCCCGCCGACCGACTTCGTCGGGTTCCGCAACTACGTCACGATCCTCCAGGACCCCACGTTCCAGGAAGCCCTCACCCACAACGGCGTCATCGTCGTTCTCTCCCTCGTGCTCCAGGGGCCGGTCGCGATCCTCCTCGCGCTGCTTCTGAACCGCAAGCTCCGCGGGCAGTCCCTCATCCGGGTGCTGATCTTCGTGCCGTATGTGATCTCCGAGGTCGTCGTCGGCACCGGCTGGAGCCTGATGCTGCAGTCCAACGGCGCGGTCAACGGCATGCTGGAGAAGCTCGGGTTGGGCGCTTTCACCCAGGATTGGCTGTCGAACCCTGACATCGCCATCTGGACCCTCATGGTGATCATCACCTGGAAGTACGTCGGCTTCGCCGTCATCCTCTTCCTCGCCGGTCTGCAGGGCATTCCGGAGGAACTGCCGGAGGCCGCGGCCATCGACGGTGCCTCGTTCTGGCAGATCCAACGGCACATCACCCTGCCGCTGCTCGCTCCCACCCTGCGTATTTGGGCGTTCCTGTCGATCATCGGCGCCCTGCAGCTCTTCGACCTCGTCTACATCATCTGGGGTCAGTACATCGCGTCAACCGCGGGCACGTCGACCATGGCGACCTACCTCGTCGCCAACGGCCGGAACGCCGGCAACTACGGATACGGAAACGCCGTCGCCGTCGTGCTCTTCCTGATCTCCCTCGTCGTCGCGCTGATCTATCAGCGCTTCGTGCTGAGTCGGGACACCGAAGGCGCAATCACCGAGAAGGGGACGAGCAAATGACCGCGCTCACGACGCCCGCTGTGGCGCTGCCGCCGGCCAACCCGCCGGCCCCGATCAAGACGAGCCGGCGCTGGGGCACTCCCGTCGCCTACGTCGTCGCGGTGTTGGTGATCGGCCTGATGCTCGCCCCGGTGCTTTTCATCATCATCGGCGGGTTCCGCACCAACGCCCAGATCACCACAGACCCGTCCGGCTGGCCGAGCGTCTGGAACATCGGCAACTACCTCGACGTATTGACCGGTGGCACGTTCTGGCGGCTGGTGGGCAACTCCCTGATCGCCGGGTTCGCTACGACTCTGGGCGTCGTGGTGCTCGGCCTGATGGCCAGCTACGTGCTGGCCCGGTACAAGTTCCGCGGCCGGGGCATCCTCTACGCCACCTTCGCGGCCGGTCTGATGTTTCCCATGACGGTGGCCATCACCCCGCTTTACCTGGTGGTGAAGAACCTGGGCCTGATGAACTCGCTCGGCGGCGTCATCCTGCCGCAGATCGCGTTCGCGTTGCCGACGACCATCATCATCCTGGTGCCGTTCCTCCGGGCCATCCCCGATGAGATCCAGGAGGCCGCGTTCATCGACGGCTGCAGCCGGCTCGGCTTCTTCTGGCGGATGATCGTGCCGCTGGCCATGCCCGGCGTCATCACCGTGGGAATCCTGGCGTTCATCGCCAGCTGGAACAGCTACCTGCTGCCCCTGTTCATCCTGAACAACGACGCCGTGTTCACCCTGCCGCTGGGTGTGCAATCGTTCGCGTCGCAGTACTCGGTGGATACCGCAAAGGTGTTGGCCTTCACCTCGCTGTCCATGATTCCGGCGCTGGTGTTCTTCGCCCTGTTCGAACGCCGCATCGTCGGCGGGCTGACCGGCGCGGTCAAGGGTTGATCGGCTGCCCGCGACACGTGCAGCCTGATTCGTCGACGTTGAAGAAGTAGAAAGAGATCGTTGTGACTAACCCAGAACTGCCCCAGGCATCCGACCGCGTGCGCGAACTGCACGCTCGGATGACCCTCGAAGAAAAGCTTGCCCAGCTCGTCGGCTACTGGGTCGACCAGGGCGGTGAGGTCGTCGCCCCCCTCGCCGGGGAAATGGCCACCTCGACGAAATACGACGAGGCGACGCAGCACGGGCTCGGCCACCTCACCCGGGTGTACGGCACCCGGCCGGTCGACCCCGTGGAGCGGGCCGAGTGGCTCTGGGCGGAGCAACGCCGCCTCACCGGAGAGACCCGGCTCGGCATCCCCGCCATCGTGCACGAGGAGTGCCTGACCGGACTCGCGGCGTGGAAAGCCGCGACGTTCCCCACCCCGCTCGCCTGGGGGGCCGCGTTCGATCCCGCCCTGGTGCAGGAGATGGGCCGCCTGATCGGCGGATCGATGAAGCAGCTCGGCATCCACCAGGGGCTCGCCCCGGTGCTCGACGTGATCCGCGACCCCCGCTGGGGCCGGGTCGACGAGTGCATCGCCGAAGATCCCTATGTGGTCGGGACCATCGGCACCGCCTACGTCACCGGTCTGCAGTCGGCCGGGGTGCACGCCACCCTCAAGCACTTCGTGGGCTACTCGGCCACGCAGGCCGGCCGGAACCACGCCCCGGTGCACGCCGGGTCGCGGGAGATCAACGACGTGTTCCTGCCCCCGTTCGAGATGGCCGTGCTCGACGGCGGGGTGCGGTCGGTGATGAACTCGTACGCCGAGATCGACGGCGCACCCGTGGGCGCCACCCCGGAGTACCTCACCGAGATCCTCCGCGACCGGTGGGGCTTCGACGGTGTCGTGGTGTCCGACTACTTCTCGGTGGCATTCCTGCAGCTGATGCACGCCGTCGCCGCCGACCGCGGTGAGGCCGCGGAACTCGCCCTGACCGCGGGGATCGACGTGGAGCTGCCCACCGGCGACGCTTTCCTCGCGCCACTGGCCGAGCGGGTGCGTGCCGGGCTGACAGATGAGGCGCTCATCGACCGGGCCGTGCTGCGGGTGCTCTCGCAGAAGGAGGACCTGGGCTTGCTCGATGAGACCTTCACCATGGCGCCCACCGAGATCGACCTGGACTCGCCAGAGCACCGGCGGGTGGCGCGGGTTCTGGCCGAGGAATCCCTGATCCTGCTCACCAACGACGGCGTCCTTCCGCTCCTGGGCGCCGGCGACCGGGGCCCAGGCACCATCGCGGTGCTCGGCCCGAACGCCGACTCGACCGAGGCCCTGATGGGCTGCTACTCGTTCGTGAACCACGTGCTGGCGCACCACCCTGACGTGCCGGCGGACCTGACCATGCCCACGGTGCTGGAGGCGCTCCAGCAGGAGTTCCCCTCGGCGGAGGTCGTGTGGGCCCCGGGCTGCGAGGTGGAGGGGTCCGACGCATCCGCGATCGCCGCCGCCGTCGAGACGGCGCGCGCCGCCGATGTGGCCGTGGTCGTCGTGGGCGACCGGGCCGGCCTCTTCGGTCGTGGCACCGTGGGTGAGGGCAACGACGCGGAAAGCCTCGAGCTGCCCGGGGTGCAACGTGAACTCGTGGAGGCGCTGGTCGCGACGGGCACTCCCGTGGTGATGGTGCTGATGACGGGCCGGCCGTATGCCGTGGCGTGGGCCGTCGACGGCCCGCACGCGCCCGCGGCGGTGCTGCAGGCGTTCTTCCCCGGTGAAGAGGGTGGAGTCGCGATCGCGTCGGTGCTGTCCGGCGCGGTCTCGCCGACCGGGCACCTGCCCGTGTCGCTGCCCAGGTCTGCCGGCGCGCAGCCCTACTCCTACCTGCACCCGATCCTGGGTGGCCCGTCTGACGTGACCAGTGTGGACAGCACCCCGGTGCTTCCGTTCGGGCACGGGCTGAGCTACACCACCTTCGACCGCACCGGCCTGGTGGCCGACGCCGAGGTCGCGGCCGGCGGTACATTCTCGGCGAGTGTGCGCATCCGCAACACCGGCGAGCGGGCGGGCACCGATCTCGTGCAGCTATACGCGCGGGATGTGCACGCCAGCGTCACCCGGCCGGTCGCCCAGCTGCTGGGCTACCACCGCGTCACTCTCGAGCCCGGCGAGGAGGTCATGGTGCGCTTCGCCGTTCCGACGGCCCGGCTGGCGTTCACCGGCCTCCGGCACGAGCGCATCGTCGAGCCCGGCCAGGTGGACCTGTGGGTGGGCGCCTCCTGCGCCGACAAGCAGACCCTCGCGCAGATCACCATCACCGGTGCCGTGCACCGTGTGACGGTGGCGGATGCTCGCCTGGTGCAGAGCCAGATCGAGCGGGTGACTGAGCTCACGCGGGGGACCGCGGCGGTGCCGGTATAGCGGCGGGGTGGCGGCGGCGCGCCCGGCACGGCGGCTTCGCGGCGTCGGCTGAGGTGTGCGGGTCATACGCCGCTATGCGGGTGGCACGCCACCCGCATAGCGGCGCGTGACCCGCCCGCCCGTGAGCGGCATCCTCCCGCGCCTCCGCACTCGCCGCCGCGCGCATCCACCCGCCGCGCTCGCCTCGGAGTCGCCGGGTGGGGCTCAACGGGGGCGGAAGCCCCGATGGGCAGAGGAAGGGGCAGGCCACCCCGATGACGGCCCGCCCCATGCGGTGGTGTTTCGGGTGTGACCTCGGTCGGGCCCTATCAACGGTGCCTCAGGGTCACACTTCGGGGAACACCCCCGTATGGGGGGATGGTATCCCCGTTCTTCCGTCTTCGAAAGGTGTCGGGCACGGATTCCTGCCGTCGCATGGTGTGATGTTTGGCAGGATGATCTGACACGTATCGCCACGCGGCCCCGGATGCTCCGGGCTGCCGCCGTGCCGGATCAGGGGGAGAGCCATGACGACGCAGCCAGGCCCCGCGGCCGCACCCGCAGTGCTGACCGTCGGGGGAGTGAGCAGGAGCCGCGGCTCCCGGCCGCCGGAGGATATCGAGCGGCTGGCCCACCTCGTCGAGGCCGCCTGGGCGGTGGACGGTAACGCGGAGCGGGCCATCCGGTTCGCCGTCGCGTCGGCCGGGACCCTGCCGCACCCCGGCTCCGGCCGCACCGATGCCCTGTTCGACGCGCTCGCCACCGTGGCGGCCGCCGACCTCACGGCCGCCCGGGTGCTCGAGGCGCATACCGATGCCCTCACGATCATGCAGCAGGCGCCGGGCGGCACGGCCGAGGCGGTCGCCACCCTGCCGGGCGCGGGCGGCGCGGAGCCGAGCAGCTGGGGCGTCTTCGCGGCGGAGGGCCCCGGCCTGCGGGTCGGCGCCACCCGCAGCCCGGGAGGCTGGCAGCTGAGCGGCCGGAAGCCCTGGTGCTCGCTGGCCGGATCGCTCAGCCACGCGCTCGTGACCGCGCACACCACGCCGGACGGTGAGCAGCCGGCCCGTCGGCGGCTCTTCGCCGTGGACCTGGCCGATGCCGGCGTCGCGGTGCAGGAGGACGCCTGGTTCGCGACCGGACTCAGCCAGGTGCCCAGCGGTCCGGTGGACTTCACCGGTGTCCCGGCGGTGCCCGTCGGTGACGACGGCTGGTACCTCTCTCGGCCGGGTTTCAGTTGGGGCGGCATTCAGGTGGCCGCTTGCTGGTGGGGCGGCGCCGTTGGCGTGGCCCGGCAGCTGCGGCAGGCGGCAGAGCGGCGTGAACCCGACCAGATCCTGCTGTCCCAGCTGGGCGCCGTGGACCTGGCCCTGATGGGCGCGGGCGCGGCGCTGGCTGACGCGGCCGCGGCGATCGATCGGGGTGAGGCAGAAGGCACGGCCGGCGGGCTGCTCGCCGCCCGGGTGCGCGGCCTCGTCGCGCGTACCGTGGACGAGGTGCTCGGCAGGATCGGGCACGCGCTCGGCCCGGCTCCGCTCGCCCTGGATGCCCGGCACGCCCGCCGGGTGGCCGATCTCACTCTGTACGTTCGCCAGCACCACGCGGAGCGAGACGATGCGGCGTTAGGCCGCCGGCTGCTCGCGGAGGAGGCGGCCTCGTGGTGAGCTTCACGCACGACACCGGCGGCACCAGTGAACGGCGCTGGGACGAGGCCGACTGGTCGGACCGGAACCGGCCGCTCACGTTGGAGGGCTGTGCCCGACTGATCGTGGTGGCCGCCCACCCCGATGACGAGTCCCTCGGTGCCGGTGGGCTGATCGCCGTCGCCGGGCAGCTCGGGCTGGCGATCACGGTGATCGCCGCCACGAACGGTGAGGCCTCGCATCCGCGTTCGCCCACCCTGACCCCCGCCGATCTCGCCGCGGTACGCCGGGTGGAGATGGTGAACGCGGTGCGGGCGCTCGCGCCGACGGCGACGGTGCGCCTGCTCGACCTGCCCGACGGTGACCTGTCCCAGCACCGCAACAGCCTGGAGGAGGCGGTGTCGCAGGTGGTTGCGGCGGACGAGGCGGCCCCCGGGCCGGCCGGCGGGACCTGGATCGTCGCCCCGTGGCGGTTGGACGGGCATCCGGACCACGCGGCAGCTGGCGAGGCGGCTGCCCTCGTCGCCGGCCGCACCGGCGCCAGGCTGTTGGAGTACCCGATCTGGGCGTGGCACTGGTCGTCGCCGGAGGACCCGGTCTGGCCCACGGGTGCGGACGGCACGGCACTGTGCCGCCTCGACCTCGACGCGGCGGCCCGGGAACGCAAGAACACCGCCATGGCGGCGCACACCAGCCAGGTGCAGCCTTTGTCGGACCGGCCCGGTGACGAGGCCATCGTGCAACCGGGTTTCGCCGCCCACTTCGAGCGGGACCATGAAGTCTTCGTCGGCGCCGCGGCCGACGTCCTCCCGGCAGCACCGGTCGCCGGGTCGCCCCTGGCCAGCCTCACGGCCGGCTTCTTCGACGAGTTCTACGCGGGGTCGGCGGATCCCTGGGGATTCGAAACCCGCTGGTATGAGGCCCGCAAACGCGCCGTGACCCTTGCGGCGTTGCCGCTGCCGCGCTACGGCGCCGCCCTCGAACTCGGTTGCTCGATCGGCGTGCTCAGCCGGGACCTCGCCGAGCGCTGCGACACCCTCCTGGCCACCGACATCAACGAACAGGCCCTCACCGTGGCGCGCGAGCGGCTGGCCGGCCTGCCAGGCGTGACAGTGGAGCGGCGCGCCCTGCCGACCGAGTGGCCGGCCGGCACCTTCGACCTGGTGGTGCTGTCGGAGATCGGCTACTACTGCTCACCCGCTGACCTGGCCGTGCTGCTGGAACGGTGCCGGCGAAGTCTCACCCCGAACGGCGCTCTGGTGGCCTGCCACTGGCGGCACCCGGTGGGGGAATACCCGCTCGGCGGCGACGAGGTGCACGCGGCGCTCGCCGCCCTGCCCGGACTCGACCGCACCGTGCAGCACGTGGAGCGCGACTTCGTGTTGGAGGTCTACGAGCCGTCCCCGGCACCCTCCGTGGCGCAGCGAGAGGGGCTCACGGAGTGACGACTCGCATCGACAGACTCATCGTGGTGGTCCCGGCCCGCGATGAGGAGAGCCGGCTGCCGCGGTGCCTGGCCGCGCTCGCCGACGCCGTGCAGGCCGTCGAGGACGAGTTCGGCACGGACGCCCCGGCCATCTCGGTCGTCGTGGTCCTCGACCGCTGCACCGACGGGTCTGCCGAGGTCGTGGCGCAGTGGCCGCAGTTCAGGGCGTTGGAGTGCTCGGCGGGATCGGTCGGCTCGGCCCGCCGGGAGGGCGTGGCCCACCTGTTGACCGACGCGGCGGCGGCGCACACCTGGGTGGCCACGACGGATGCCGACTCCGCGGTTCCCCGGCGCTGGCTGACGGCACAGTTGGCCCTGGCCCAGGCCGGCACCGAACTGGTGCTCGGCACCGTGCTGCCCGACGACGAACTGCCGGTGCAGGAACGTGCCCGCTGGCACGGGTCGCACACCCTGGTCGACGGTCATCCGCACGTGCACGGCGCCAACCTGGGTGTGCGCGCCGACCGCTACCTGCAGGCCGATGGGTTCAGCGACGTCGACTCGGACGAGGACGTGCTGCTGGTGGAGGCGCTCCGCACCCTCGGCGCGCGGGAGTGCCGTACCGCGCTGATCCCGGTGCTCACCTCTGGTCGGCTGGGCGGCCGGGTGCCGGGCGGATTCGGCGGCTACCTCGCCGACCAGGTGATGACACGCTGACGAAAACTCAGAAATAGCTCGCGATCAGCGCCGTGAGGGGTCTAACATCTCGAACACGAGGAAACCCTCGGTTCTAGGAAAGGTTTGACACATGAATCTTCTAGTCATCATCATCGCCATCGTGGCCGTGGTCCTGCTCATCACCGGCGGGCTCGTCGAGTCCCTGCAATTCCTGCTCTGGGTCGGTGTAGTCCTCGCAGTGATCGCCGTCATCGTCTTCCTGCTCCGGACGATCTCGGGCCGCAAGGTCTGATTCGTCCTCGACACCAAAAACGGGCCGCGTGGGCAACCACACGGCCCGTCCTGCGCCCTACGGTGTCTCGACGACGGTGAGCTCGGGGCGCTTGGGCGGGCGGCCGTCACCGGATGACCGGCCGGTGAGCCGGCGTCCGATCCAGGGCAGCACGTAGGCGGCGTAGTACGCGGCGGTGTCCTGGATCCGTTCCCGCGGCGGGGCCTCGCCGGCCGCGCCCTGGGCCCACCCGGCGGGAATCGGCACGTTCAGTGCGGTGAGCACATTCGTCGCGACCCTGGTGTGCCCGCGGGCGTTCAGGTGCAACTTGTCGGCCGACCAGAACCGGCCGTTCATGAGCTCGGTATCGATCCAGTTGTCGACCAGGGTCACGCCGGGCTTGCCGAAGGTCTCCCTGGCGGCCTCGGCGAGCCTGTCGCCGCGCTTCTGCATCAGGGAGCCCAGTGGCAGGTGCCTGGACGGGTTGCCGCCGCTGAGCACCACAACGTGGATGCCGTCGGCCACGGCCTTCTCGACGACGTGGTCGAGCAGATCGACGACGTAGGAGATCTCCACCCGCGGGCGCATCATGTCGTTGCCGCCGCCACATACCGTGAGCAGGTCGGGTTTCAGCGCCAGAGCCGGCTTGAGCTGGTCGCTCACGATCGGACCGAGCAGCTTGCCGCGGATGGCGAGGTTCGCGTACGAGACCGGTTCGGGGGTGGCCGCAGCCAGCCCGATCGCCACGAGGTCGGCCCAGCCGCGCACCTGGCCGTCGGGCAGGTCGTCGCCGACGCCCTCGGTGAAGCTGTCGCCGATCGCCACATACCGTCGGTACGGCTGTGCGTTTCGGTGCGGGGTGCTCTGATTCGGAGTGGGGATGGCGTTCGTGGGTTACTCCTTGGGCAGGTTGAGCCGGGTCATGATGGCATCGCGGGCCTGCTGGGCGGCGCGGCGCACATCCTTGTCGGGGTCGCGCAGGCGCACCACGATGGTGGGGATGTCCTGTTCGCGACCCTGCTCGGCGAGGGCGTTGAGGGCGGCGACCCGCACGCGGGGCACCTCGTCGGTGGTGGCCTTCACGAGCTTGGGCGCGACATCCAGCTTGCGCAGCATGACGACCTTCGCGCACATCTCGCGGATGCGCCAGGCCTCGTTGTTCAGGCCAACGACGACGTACGGGGCCGCGGAGTCGTTCCAGACGTGCAGCAGCGCACGGGCTCCCCACAGCTCGGGCCAGTACAGCGCCGGCGCTCCCTCGAGGATGCCGAGCGCGTGCCGGCCGCCCACGTAGAGCAGGAAGTCCTTGCCGGCGTTCTTGCCGCGCATCAGGGCGACGGAGTGGTCGACGACGGTGGACTCGCCGTAGTGTTCGACGGCCTTGGCGAGTCGTTCGGCCGTGGGCAGGTCGATCGGAAGATCGGGGTGTGGGGTCAATTTGTTATGCATAACGAGTCAACGTTATCCCGCGCGGAGGGTCGGCGCGGCTTCCGGAGGCCCGGCGACTTATTTCGTCACAGTGATTTGGCCCGCGGCGTTGCGATTGACACACTCGGAATCACTGCGGTACAAGGCCGCGCGAACCCTCAGGACCACCGTGATCTCCGTACAGCACGTCTCCAAGACCTTCCGCTCCGGCGGCACCGTCACCGCTGCCCTGCAGGACGTCTCGCTCGAGGTCGCCGAAGGGGAGATCTTCGGGGTGATCGGTCAGAGCGGTGCCGGTAAGAGCACCCTGATCCGCGCGATCAACCTGCTCGAACGGCCGGACTCCGGCACCGTGACCGTCGACGGTGACGAGCTCACCGCGCTCTCGCCCGCCGATCTGCGCCGTGCCCGCCGCAAGATAGGCATGGTTTTCCAGCACTTCAACCTGCTGGCCGGCCGCACGGTGCGCGGAAACGTGGAACTGGGACTCGAGATCATCGGCGTCGACGGCGACGCCCGCCGACGCCGTGCCCTCGAGATCCTCGACCTGGTCGGCCTCGCCGACAAGGCCGGCGCCTACCCGGCGGAGCTGTCCGGCGGTCAGAAGCAGCGGGTGGGCATCGCCAGGGCGCTGGCCGGCAGCCCCAAGGTGCTGCTCTCCGACGAGGCCACTAGCGCGCTGGACCCCGAAACCACCCGGTCGATCCTCGACCTGGTCAAGACCATCAACACCGACCTGGGCCTGACGGTGCTGCTGATCACGCACGAGATGGATGTCGTCAAGCGCATCTGCGACTCCGCCGCGCTGATCGAGGACGGCCGGATCGTCGAGCAGGGGCGCATCGTCTCGCTGATCTCCACCGCCGGATCCCGCCTCGCGCACGAGCTCTTCCCGCTCGGCGCCGTGCCGTCGCTGCCGGGCGACACCGTCATCGACATCACCTTCAGCGGCGGGTCGGCCGACCGCCCCGTGATCGCGCAGCTGGCGCGCACCTACGGTCTGGACGTGTCGATCCTCGGCGCGGCCATCGAGACCATCGGCGGCAACCAGGCCGGCCGCACCCGCCTGGCGCTGCCGGGCAGCGCGGCGGGCAATGCCGCGCCCATCTCAGACCTGCGCAGCCAGGGCATGCTCGTCGAAATCGTGGGGGAGTAACCGTGCTTCTGGATCCATCGCTGCCGCAATTCTGGTCTGACCTGTTCCAGGTGCTGCTCATCGGCACCGGGCAGACCCTCTACATGGTCGGCGTCTCGCTGCTCATCACCATCATCGTGGGCCTGCCGCTGGGCATCGTGCTCGTCGGCACCGAACCCGGCGGCCTGTTCGAGAGCCCGTTCGGCTCCCGCCGGCTCGGCCGGGTGGTCAACCGGGTGCTCGATTTCGTCGTCAACCTCGGTCGCAGCGTGCCGTTCATCATCCTGATGGTGGCCCTGATCCCGTTCACCAGGCTGGTGGTGGGCACCTTCATCGGGCCCACCGCCGCCATCGTGCCGCTGGCCGTTGTGGCCATCCCGTTCTTCGCCCGCATGGTGGAGATCGCGATCAAGGAGGTCGACACCGGTCTGATCGAGGCCGCGGAGTCGCTCGGTGCGACCCGCTGGCAGATCGTGTCCAAGGTCCTCGTGCCCGAGGCGCTCTCGCCGATGATCCTGGGCCTGTCGACCACGGTGACCTCCATCATCAACTTCTCGGCCATGGTCGGCACCGTCGCCGGCGGCGGCTTGGGCGACGTGGCCGTGCGCTACGGCTACCAGCGCTACAGCACCATCCACATGATCGCCGTGATCATCGTGATCTTCGTGATCGTCATGGTGCTGCAGGGGCTGGCGACGATGCTGGCCAAGCGATTCGCGCACAGGTCCCGGCCGACTCGCGCGGAGAAGACCGTGCCGGCCCTGCGTGCCAGCGCCGTCACCGGCGCGTAACCCCGACCCCACCCGACCGCGCCGCGTCAGCATGACGGCGTGGCCACCACCACCCACGAGAAGAGCCCTCCCATGCAGTTCACCTCCCGCGGAACGCGCCTTGCCGGTGCCGCCGTCACCCTCTCCGCCCTGTTCGCCCTCACCGCCTGCGCGGGAACGACCGACGAGCCCGCCACGACCGGAGCCGGCGACGACCTCGGCACGATCACGGTGGGCGCCCTGGCCACCCCGGCCGGCGACATCCTCAAGTTCGTGCAGGACAACCTGGCCGCCGACGCCGGGCTGGACATCACCTTCCAGGACTTCACCGACTACAACACCCCCAACGTGGCCCTGTCCGACGGTTCGATCGACGCGAACCTGTTCCAGAACGCCACCTTCCTGAAGACCTACAACGAGCAGGCCGGCGGCAGCCTGGTGAGCGTCGGCGAGATCTACCTGCCCAGCGCCGCGTTCTACAGCAACACCGTGGACTCCCTCGACGGCCTCAAGGACGGCGCCACCATCGCCATCCCCAACGACCCGACCAACGAGGGCCGCGCGCTCAAGATCCTCGCCGCCGAGGGCCTGATCGAGACGACGGATGAGCCCACCTCACTCGCCGACATCACCGACAACCCCAACAAGTACGAGTTCCGCGAGATCGAGAACGCCACCCTGCCGCAGGCCGTGCAGGATGTCGACGTGGCGTTCGTCACCATCTCGTTCGCTCTGCCGGCCGGCCTCTCCGCCGACCAGGCGATCCTGATCGAGGGCTCGGACAGCCCGTACTTCAACGTGCTGGCCACCACGCCAGAGCTGGAGAACGACCCGCGCATCGTCAAGCTCACGGAGCTGCTGCTCTCAGACGAGACGCAGGCCTACATGGAGGAGACCTGGGGCGGACTGGTCATCCCCGCCGTCTGACCCTGACGGCCCGGCGCACGCACGCCCCGTCACTGCCGGCCGCTACGGCCTCAGTGGCGGGGCTTCGTCGTGACAGCGTCGAGGTCGAGCTCGAAGGCCGTCGCGTTCTCGTAGGGACCGTAGCTGCCGATCTCGGCGAATCCCAACCGACGGTACAGCGCCAGCGCCTCCGGCTGGGCGTGCCCGGTTTCAAGCCGCACCGTCTGATAACCGAGCTGGCGGGCGAGGCCGGCCAGTTCGCGCAGCATCCGGCTGGCGTAGCCCTGGCGGCGGTAGTCCGGGTTCGTCCACATGCGCTTGATCTCCACGACGGTGTCGTCGATGCGCCGGATGCCGCCGCCCGCGACCGTCGTGCCGTCGTCCAGGAGCACCACGAACGCTCCGGTCGGCGCCTCGAACTCGCCGGCGTCGACATCCAGCACCGACTCGCCGGCGCCGTGCCCGTAGCGGGCGTCGTACTCCTGGCGCAGGCCGGTGAGCAGGGGGGCAACCTCGGGGGCGGTCAGTGCGACCTGTACGTAATCCACTGGGCCAAGTCTGCCCTAACCGGCCCGACCGAACAATTCTGCGGGGCGCAAGTACACTCGATACGTGTCCGTGAATCCAGCAATCCAGGGTCGGGTCTTTCCCGCCGTGCCGCCGTATCTGGTCGGCCGGGAGAAGGTGCGCGAGTTCTCGCGTGCAGTCTTCGCGACCAACCCGATCAATTTCGACCCCGACGCCGCCCGTGCCGCGGGGCACAGCGACATCGTCGCGCCGCCGACATTCGCCGTGGTGGTGCAGGAGGCGACCCTCGCCCAGCTGCTCGCCGAGCCCGACGCCGGCATCGACTTCACCCGGGTGGTGCACGGCGACCAGCGGTTCAGCTACAGTCGCCCGATCGTGGCAGGTGACGAACTCACCGCAACGCTGCGCGTCGCCAGCGTGAAGAGCCTGGGCGGCCACTCGATGGTCACCGCGGAGTCGACAATCGTCGATGCCACCGGCGCCCACGTGGTCACCGCCACCTCCACCCTCGTCGTCAGGGGAGACGAATGACCACCAGCGCACCCGTCACGCCCAGCCTCGAGAGCCTCACCGTGGGCGACATCGTCGCCGAGAGCAGCTTCCCACTGACCAGGGACTCCCTCGTGCGCTACGCGGGTGCCTCTGGCGACTTCAACCCCATCCACTACCGCGACGACGTAGCCCACGCGGTGGGGCTGCCCGGCGTGCTCGCGCACGGCATGCTCACCATGGGCCTGGCTATCCAACCCGTCGTCGACTGGGTCGGCGACTCGGCCCGGGTTCTGGACTACCAGGTGCGCTTCACCCGGCCGGTGCCGGTGGACCCCGACCTCGGCGCCGTGGTGACCGTGGTCGCCAAGGTGGGCGCGCTCGACGCGGATGCCGGCGTGGCGCGGATCGACCTCACCGTGACCTTCAACTCCGTCACCGTTCTCGGCAAGGCGCAGGCGCGCGTCTCGCTGGTCTAGGCGACCATGACCGACCCTGTAGCCGCGCCTGTTCCGGTGCCCGTGACCCTGGCCGACCTGACGACACTGCGGGTCGGCGGTGCCCCCGCGCACCTCGTCGCGCCGGCCGATGAGGCCGGCTTGATCCAGACGGCCCTGGATGCCTGGGGCTCCGACGAACCGTGGGTGCTGCTCGGCGGTGGCTCGAACACCGTCGCGGCCGACGCCGGCTTCGACGGCACCGTCATCCGCGTGTGCACCCGGGGTGTGGAGGTGCTCGCCCCGGCGGCCGAGACCGGCGCCGATGCGGAAACCGACGCGGATGTCGACGGGCGCCCGGTGCGCATCCGTGTGCAGGCCGGCGAACCGTGGGACGACCTCGTCGCCCTCACGGTGGCCAACGGCTGGGCCGGCATCGAGGCGCTCTCCGGTATTCCGGGGACCAGCGGTGCGGCCCCGGTGCAGAACATCGGCGCCTACGGCCAGGAACTGGCCAACAGCCTGGCCGCCATAGACTTCCTCGACTTCGAGTCCGGCGAGGTGGAGCGGCTCAGCGCCGCCGAACTCGGCCTCGGCTACCGCACCTCGGTGCTCAAGCAGGGCCGCCGCGGAGTGGTGCTCGCCATCGAACTCGAGCTGCGCGACATGTCGGCACAGGCCGCCGTGCT
Organism: Cryobacterium sp. TMT4-31; assembly: GCF_004403385.1. Classification (NCBI taxonomy): domain Bacteria; kingdom Bacillati; phylum Actinomycetota; class Actinomycetes; order Micrococcales; family Microbacteriaceae; genus Cryobacterium; species Cryobacterium sp. TMT4-31. Next base: position 56,147 of record NZ_SOGI01000028.1, on the reverse strand, counting down.
CGGCAGCGCCCTGAGTCAGCCGGTGACCTACCCGCAGCTGGCCAATGCCCTCGGGGTACAGCTGGGCGACCGGGTGCCGCTGGCCGAACTGCGCCAGAGCGTGCTCGGCCTCCGGGCCGGCAAGGGCATGGTGCTCGACGCCGCCGACTCCGACACCTACAGCGCCGGGTCGTTCTTCACCAACCCGATCGTCACCGAAAGCTTCGCCCGCACCCTGCCCGACGAGGCCCCGCGCTGGAAGCAGGCCGAGATCGAGCTGCCCGACCGGGTGATCCCGCTCGACGAGTACGCCGGTGTAGGGCCGATGCCGGGCGTCGAGGTTCTGCGCACGGTGAAGCTCAGCGCCGCCTGGCTGATCGAGAACTCCGGCATCCACCGTGGCTTCCGGCTGCCCGGCTCCGGCGCGGCGATCTCGAGCAAGCACTCCCTGGCCATCACCAACACCGGCACCGCCTCCGCCGACGAGATCGGCCAGCTCGCCCGGTTCGTACAGCAGCGCGTGCAGGCCGACTTCGGCGTCATCCTGCACCCTGAACCCGTCTTCGTGGGCTTCTCGCTGCTCTAGCCGCGGCGCCGCGAGTTGCGCGAAAAACCCCTTCGGAGGCATCCAGAGGGGATTCTGCGGCAAGTCGGTGAGAACCCCTTGCGTGACTTGCGGGAAAAGTCCCTTTGGAAGCATCGCAATGGGCGTTTTGCGGCATGTCGGCGCTGGGGAGCGTGGGCGGGATAATTCGGCTGGCTGGCAGGCGGCACCAGGGCGAGCGGATGCGTCAGAGCAGGCGCAGCTCCATCGCCAGGGTGACCGCCCGGGTGCGGTCGCCCACGCCCAGCTTCTCGAACACGTGCAGCAGGTGCGTCTTCACCGTGGCCTCGCCGATGAACAGCGACCTGGCGATCTGCGGGTTGCTCTCGCCGGCCGCCACCAGACGCAGCACCTGCAGCTCGCGGGCCGACAGCCGAGGCGCCGGCACGGCATCCGCCCGCACCCGCTGCACCAGCCTGGCGGCGATCACGGGCGCGAGCACGGTCTGGCCGCCGTATACCGAGCGCACACCCTCGATGATCTCCGCCTGCGGGGCCGCCTTGAGCAGGTAACCGCTGGCGCCGGCGGCGATCGCGCCGAGGATCTGGTCGTCGGACTCGTACGTGGTGAGGATCAGCACCCGGGTGGCCGGGTTCTGCGCCAGAATCTGCGCGGTGGCTGCGGCGCCGTCCAGGTGCGGCATCCGAAGGTCCATCAGCACCAGGTCGGGCCGCAACTCGCCGGCCAGACGCACCGCCATGGCTCCATCGGCGGCCTCGCCGACCACCTCGATGTCGTCGGCGCCGCCGAGCAGGCCCACAATGCCGCCGCGCACGATCGGATGGTCGTCGGCGACCAGCACCCGGATCATCCGCGCCCGCCGGTGCTGGGCGCCGTCACCAACAGAGGCAGGGTCACCCGCAGCACCGTGCCGGAGCCGTTCGCCGAGTCGGTCACCTCGAGCCGGCCGCCCACCAGGCCGACCCTGTCGCGCATACCCGTCAGCCCGAAGCCGTGCTCGGACTCCGGGCGGTAAGCGCCCAGGCCCCGGCCGTTGTCGGTGACGGTGAGGGCGACCTCCTGGGGTGTGCGAGCGATGGCGATGCGGGCGGCGCCGGCGCCGGAGTGTTTGCGCACATTGGCGAGGCCCTCCTGGCCGCAGCGCAGCAGGACCACCTCGAGGGCGCGGTCCAGCGGGGGCAATTCGGTCCCGGGGTCAGCGCCCGCCGCGTCGAGGCCGGTGAGTTCGACGGTCACCTGGATCCCGGTCTCCCTCTCGAAGCGTTCCGCGAGCCGGGTCACGGTGTGAGCGAGGTCGCCGTCGGCGGCGCGCACCGGCGACATCGACGCCACCAGGGCACGGGCCTCGGTGAGGGCGTCGCGCCCGGTCGACTCGATCAGGTCGAGACTGTCGGCAACGGCCGACGTGTCGCCGGGAACGGCGGCGAGCTCGGAGCGGGTGCGCTGGGTGAGCATCACCAGGCTGGTGAGGCTCTGCGCGATGGTGTCGTGGATCTCGCGGGCCAACCGCTCACGCTCGGCCGCGCTGCCGGCATCCCGCTGCGCCGCCGCCAGCTCGTCCTGGGCCAGGGTGAGTTCCTCCACCAACCGGCGCTGGTAGGCGCCGGCATCGGCGATGCGGCTGATCCAGGTGCCCATCGCCAGCGCGAAGACGAACGAGATTCCTTCGATGGCGGCGGCCTGAACGGCCGCGCCCGGGGTGCTCCCCATGCCGACCCACATGCCCAGACCGACCGACACCGACAGCAGGGCGCTCAAGACGACGGCGCCGGAGAACGACGTAGACAGGGCCCAGAGAATCGGAAAAGCCAGCGTCTGCGCGGTGGCCAGGCTGGGGTCGAACGCTGTGGCCGCGCCGCAGGACACGATGAGGGTGATCTGGAAGAGCCGGGCCGAGGCGGGGAATGCCGCGTAGTCGAATCCAGAGTCACCGGCGCTTGCCGACGGGTTCGAAGAACGGAGCATCCGCCGACCCAAGCCCAGATAGGCCAGGCCGATCGCCGCGAGCGAAAGGAGCCCGCCGGCGCGTTCCCCCACGCTTACCCAGGAATGGTCGATGGTGATCACGGTCAGAACGGTGAGGGAGCCGGCCACGATCAGGTCCCACCACCGCCTGGCATTCATGCGCTAAGCATCCCATGCCCACGGGGCATCAGGAGTCCTTGCGGATCCAACGGAAGGTGAGCCGACTGCCGACGAGCCCCACCACCAGCCAGATCAGCAGCGCGATCGCCACCAGGCCCAACTCCCAGGCGCCGTTCTGCTCCTGGGCGGCGAAGCTGTCCGGCAGGAACACCGCACGCATGCCCTGCGCCATCCACTTGAGTGGGAACAGGCTGGCGACGTTCTGCATCCAGTCCGGCAGGGCGTTGAACTGCAGGTACACGCCGGAGATGAACTGCAGCACCAGCACGATGGGGATCACCACGGCCGACGCACTGCGGCCCGACCGTGGCAGTGCCGAGAGGGCGATGCCCAGGAACGCGCAGGTGATCACGCCCAGCAGGAACACCCAGATGAAGGTGAGCCACTTCTCCGGCTCGGTGGGCAGGGCGATGTCGAAGGCGAACCGGGCCACGATCAGCAGCAGAACGGCCTGCAGGATGCCCGTGACGAGCACCTGGCCGATCTTGCCGATGAAGTAGCTCAGCGGCGACAGCGGGGTGCCGCCGAGCCGTTTGAGGGTGCCGTCGCCCTTCTCGCCGGCGATGTCGATCGCGAGGTTCTGCAGGCCGGAGAGCAGCATGCCCGCGGCCAGCATGCCGGGCAGGTAATACGCGCCGACGCTGATGCCGCCGGAGCCGTCCGGGTTGGTGCCGATGTTGCCCTGGGCGCTGAACGCCGCGGTGAAGATGCCCAGCATGATGAACGGGAACAGGAACGTGAAGAAGACGGTGTCGGTGGAGCGGAAGTACAGCTTGATCTCGAAGCCGATGCGGGCCAGGCCCAGGCTGAACAGCCCGTGCCGAGTAGTGCGGTGACCGGCCGGTTGGGGCAACTGTGGGGTCGGTTGCGGGGTCAGGGTCGCGCTCATGCGAGTACCTCCGTGCTTGCGGTGTCACTGGTGCTGCCGGCCGCGTGACCGCGCACCAGGCCCAGGTAGATGTCTTCGAGGCTGGGTCGGATGACCTGCAGTTCGGCGGGTTCGCCGCCGAGGTCCCTGGCCAGCTGGGCGACCAGGCCGGCGGGGGTCTCGGTGCGCGCCTCCCGCTGCACCCCGTCGGCGTCCCGCCAGCGCACCATCGGGATGCGGGCGGCGGGGCCGCCGAGTTCGCCGATCGTGCCGATGTCGATGAGCCTGCCGCCCACGATGATGCCGGCGCGGTCGCTGAGCTCCGCCGCCTCGTCGAGGTTGTGGGTGGTCAGCAGAATGGTGGTGCCCTCACCCTTGAGGGTGCGGATGAGATCCCAGAACTGGTGCCGGGCCTCGGGGTCGAATCCGGTGGTCGGTTCGTCCAGGAAAAGCAGTTCCGGCCGGCCGATGATGCCGAGCGCAACATCCACCCGTCGTTGCTGACCGCCGGAGAGCCGGTGGATGCGGGTCTTCGCCTTCTCCTCAAGCCCGACCGCGGCGAGGACCTCCTCCACCGGTCGGGGGTTGGGGTACAGGCTCGCGAAGTGCCGCAGCTGCTCGAGCACTGTGGCGTTGCCGCTCTCACCGCTGGATTGCAGGACGATGCCGATGCGGGCCTTCCAGTCCAGACCGGCGTGCTGCGGGTCAACGCCCAGGACCGTGACGTCGCCCTCTGAACGGTCGCGGTAGCCCTCAAGGATTTCGATGGTGCTGCTCTTGCCGGCCCCGTTGGGTCCGAGCAGCGCAAAGGTCTCGCCGGGGCGGATGTCGAAGCTGATGTCGTTGACGGCATCGAACGCGCCGTACGACTTACTCAGCCGCGAGACGCGCACTGCCGGAGGTGAAGTAGTCATGTACCCACAATCGTCCCAGTGCCGATTCTGGGCAACACCCTCCCGACCGACCTGCCTATCCACCACCCGGTGGATGCCAAAGGTCGATAGGGTTCGGGGAACAAACCGGGGGAGAAACACCATGAACGACGCCAATGGAGCCAACACGCACCAGGAGCCCGCGGGAGCGGAGGGGGACCCGGCAGTGGCCGGCGCTCCGGTGAGCGGCGCGCCAGAGAAACGTCGCAGCGCGTTGCGGCCGTGGCTGTGGCTGCCGGTGGCGGGCTTCGCGGTGCTGTCCATCACGGGTGCGGTGGTCAGCGGTTTCCTGGTCGGCGGCAGCGTGGTCGACGGGGTGAACGCGGGCCGGGCCGGAGTGCTCGCGGTGCCGACGGAGGCCGCCACCGACGTCGCGGAGCCGACCGACGCACCGACGCCCGCGTCAACCTCCGGCGCCGATCTGGCCGGGCAGGAGGGCACCGTATCCCTCGACGACCAGGTCGACCTCGGGGGCACCTTCCCGGCGTGGGGATACCCGATCCTGGACGGCTGGGGGGTCACCGTGTTCGACGAGCAAGGCATCAACCAGTCCGAGAATTCGGAGCTCGGCTGCCAATTGACGTCATCCCAGAACGTGCAGAGCGCCTACGACGCCGGCGCGACGGACGATCTGACCGACACTCTCGCAACCGTGGATGCGCTTGAGCAGCAGCTGCTGTCGGCCGGAAACGACGCCACACTGGTCGGCGAACTCGGATTCACCGACTTCGGCATCAACCTGCCCGGCGCCGCGGAGCGCATCGAGTTCCTCACCACCCGTATCGACTACGTGGATCCTGAAGCGGGCGTGAGTTACACGAACGAGATCGCGGCCAGGGCGATGCCGCTGTCGGAATCGTTCATGTACATCGTGGTGCGGTGCCCGACCTCGCTGGTCGACGCCGGCGGCAGCCCGTTCGAGGAGCTGCGGGCCGGTCTCGCCGTCATCATCGACGGGCCGGGGAAAGTCGGTCCGGAGTGAGCCGGGCCTAGGAGAACAGCTTCTGCAGGCGCTGGACACCCTCCAAGAGAGCGTCGTCACCGAGAGCGTAGGACAGCCGCAGGAAGCCGCTGGGGCCGAAGGCCTCACCGGGAACCGCGGCCACCTCGGCTTGATCCAGAATCAGGTCGGCCAGCTCGAGCGAGGAGGTGGGGGTGACCCCGCCCCAGCTGCGGCCGAGCAGTCCGGTCACGTCGGGGTAGACGTAGAACGCGCCCTGCGGGGTGGGCGTGCGGATGCCCGGGATCTTGTTGAGCTCGGCGACGATGAGCTTGCGCCGACGGTCGAACGCAACCCGCATGGCCTCTGCGTCGTCCTGCGGGCCGTTCAGCGCGGCGATACCGGCGCGCTGGGAGATGTTCGACACGTTCGAGGAGAGATGTGACTGGAGGTTGGCCGCGGCGGTGATCGCATCCTGGGGCCCGACCATCCAGCCCAACCGCCAGCCGGTCATGGCGTAAGTCTTGGCGACGCCGTTGACCAGGATGGTGCGGTCGGCCAGCGCCGGGACGACCTCGACGATCGAGACCGCTTTGACACCGTCATAGGTGAGGTTCTGGTAGATCTCATCACTGATGACCCAGAGCCCGTGCTCTTGGGCCCATTCGCCGATGGCGCGGGTCTGCTCCTCGGAGTAGACGGCGCCGGTGGGGTTGGACGGCGAGACGAACAGAAGCACCTTGGTGTTGTCGGTGCGGGCAGCCTCGAGCTGCTCCACGGTGACGAGGTAGCCCTGGTCGCTGCCGGCGAACACATCAACGGGAACGCCGCCGGCCAGGCGGATCGCCTCGGGGTAGGTGGTCCAGTACGGAGTGGGCAGAAGCACCTCGTCGCCCGGATCGAGCAGGGTGGCGAAGGCCTGGTAGACGGCCTGCTTTCCACCGTTGGTCACGAGGACCCGGGACGGGGGCACCGCCAGGCCGCTGTCCCGCAGGGTCTTCGCGGCGATGGCCTCGCGCAGGTCCGGCAGACCGGCCGCCGGGGTGTACCGGTGGTTGCGGGGGTCGGACACGGCGGCCAGTGCGGCCTCGACGATGTGCGGCGGGGTGGGGAAATCGGGCTCGCCCGCAGCGAAGCTGATCACCGGCCGGCCGGCCGCCTGCAGCGCCTTGGCCTTGCCGTCGACCTTGAGGGTCGCGGACTCCGCGATGGAGCCGATTCTGGTGGAAATCCGTTTGATGTCGTGTGCCACGGTACGAGCATACGGGGCGGTCGTGTTCGAGGAACAGAGGGGCTGGCTTTACAGGGCTCTCGCCGTGACCTAGACTTGGTCCGGTAGTTGAAATCTGCCAAGCTTTTTTGCGCCTATTTTGGTCGTTTGAAGCTGGACGGTTTCGCTTCATAGGGTGGTGGCTCAATTGGTAGAGCAGCGGTCTCCAAAACCGCAGGTTGCAGGTTCGAGTCCTGTCCGCCCTGCAAGTCGGTGGTCTTTCCGCCGGCCCACGAAAGGTGTAACAGGTGGCCCGAAAAGTTATCGACGAACCCAGCGAGGAAATCGTCGCCAACGCCAAAGTGGCCCGCGAAACCAAGCGCGGACCATTCGCTCGGGTGTCCCTGTTTATCAAGCAGGTCCTGGCCGAACTTCGCAAGGTCGTCACCCCGACCCGCAAGGAACTGCTCAGCTACACCGGAGTGGTTCTGATTTTCGTCGTGATCATGATGGCGCTGGTATCGGCACTCGACTGGGTGTTCGCGCTCGTCGTCACGTACGTATTCGGCACTCCCAGTTGACCGGTGCCGCGAGAGCGGCATCCAGACTGATCATGCACGTGGATCGGTGAGCCAGCACCACAGCTGTGAACAACACTGTGCGGCCTCACGCCCACGCAATAGAAGAAGGATTGATATTTAGTGACTGAGACCAATCGCGACGACGTCGACTGGGCCACCGCCGCCGAGCAGTCTGCCAACGACGATGAGGCGCAGGAGGGCAACACCCTCGCCGCCGACGAAACGTCCGTCGAAGCCGCCGAGCAGGTCGCCCTGCACGTCGAAGACGAGAACGCCGACATCGAAGTCGATCTCGACGCCGCCCTGGACGCTCTCACCGAGTCGACCGACCCCGAAGCCGACGCCATCGTCGAGGACGCCCTCGACATCGACAACGCCGACGAGGCCGAGGCCGCCGTCGAAGCCGTCGAAGACGAAGAAGAGGTCGACGCCGAAGACGAAGACCCCTACGAGGCCTTCCGCAAGGAACTGCGTTTCCAGCCCGGCAAGTGGTTCGTCATCCACTCCTACGCCGGTTTCGAACGCCGCGTGAAGTCGAACATCGAGAACCGCAAGCAGTCGATGGCCATGGAAGATTACATCTACCAGGTCGAGGTCCCGATGGAAGACGTCGTCGAGATCAAGAACGGCCAGCGCAAGATGGTCACCCGTGTTCGCATCCCCGGCTACGTGCTGGTGCGCATGGATCTCAACGAAGACAGCTGGTCCGTCGTGCGTCACACCCCCGGCGTCACCGGCTTCGTGGGCAACGCGCACAACCCCACCCCGCTGCGTTTCGAAGAGGCCTTCGGCATGCTCAAGGGCCTCGTTGAGATCAAGGATGTTCCGGCCACCAAGTCCGGTGCTCCCGGCAAGGCCGCGCAGCGCGTTCTGCCCGCCGAGATCGACTACGAAATCGGCGAGACCATCACGATCAAGGAAGGCTCGTTCGCGGGCCTGCCCGGTTCGATCAGCGAGATCAAGCCCGAGAGCGGCAAGCTCATCGTGCTCGTATCGCTCTTCGAGCGTGAGACCCCGGTCGAGCTCAGCTTCGACCAGGTCACCAAGCTTTAGGCTCCGCCGGCCTCCAGCCAGCAGAGCCCTGAACCACCGGGGCCCATCCGGGCCACCGGGAGAGCGACCTTCGCGGCTGCTCGAACATCAATAACGAAGGAAGAACAATGGCACCGAAGAAGAAGGTTACTGGTCTGATCAAGCTTCAGATCAAGGCCGGCGCCGCCAACCCCGCACCGCCCATCGGGCCGGCGCTGGGACAGCACGGCGTCAACATCATGGAATTCTGCAAGGCATACAACGCCCAGACGGAATCCCAGCGCGGCAACGTCATCCCGGTTGAGATCACCGTTTACGACGACCGTTCGTTCACGTTCATCCTGAAGACCCCGCCCGCAGCGGAGCTCATCAAGAAGGCCGCCGGAGTTGCCAAGGGCAGCGGAACGCCGCACACCGTCAAGGTTGCCAAGCTCACCAAGGCGCAGGTTCGCGAAATCGCCGAGGCCAAGATGGTTGACCTCAACGCCAACGACCTCGACGCTGCGTCGAAGATCATCGCCGGAACCGCTCGCTCCATGGGCATCACGGTCGAGGGCTAATACCCCTTCGTTCGATTCGTCGAACACCAGCCGACGGGCATGATCGATCTCGATCTGCCGACAGGCACCAAGTGGAAGAGCCAGCCAGGCTCACGAAAACCACGCTCTCAGCACATGCATCTACAGGAGATTCAAATGGCACAGAAGTCAAAGGCCTACCGCGCTGCGGTCGAGAAGATCGAAGCCGATAAGTTCTACACCCCCACCGAAGCCGTCACCCTCGCCCGCGAGACCGGTTCCGTCAAGTTCAACTCCACCGTTGAGGTCGCGCTCAAGCTCGGCGTCGACCCCCGCAAGGCAGACCAGATGGTCCGCGGCACCGTGATTCTTCCTCACGGCACCGGCAAGACCGCCCGCGTCATTGTCTTCGCAACGGGCCCCGCGGCCGACGCAGCCATCGCTGCCGGCGCCGACGAGGTCGGTGGCGACGAGCTCATCGAGAAGGTGGCCGCCGGCTACACCTCGTTCGACTCTGCAGTCTCGACCCCCGAGCTCATGGGCAAGGTCGGTCGTCTCGGAAAGGTCCTGGGCCCGCGCGGCCTCATGCCCAACCCGAAGACCGGAACCGTGACGCCCGACGTGGCCAAGGCCGTGAACGACATCAAGGGTGGAAAGATCGCCTTCCGCGTCGACAAGCACTCCAACGTGCACTTCGTCGTGGGCAAGGCTTCCTTCTCCGCCGACCAGCTCAACGAGAACATCGGTGCCGCACTCGAGGAGATCGTTCGCCTCAAGCCGAGCTCTTCCAAGGGCCGCTACATCATGAAGGGCGCCGTGTCGACCACGTTCGGCCCCGGCATCCCGCTCGATGTGAACAGCATCTAAGGATTCCTTCGTGAAGGAAGGGCCCGTCGAAAGACGGGCCCTTTTTCGCGCCCTGATGACCTCGCTACCCCCAGTACGAGGCGACCGATCCTGATTTTCCGCCGTATCCCTCTTTTAGGGGCCGCGGTGTGTAAAGCTCGACGTGCGGCGGGGTGTGCCTCTGCCCAGGGGGAGGAATCCGTGGCGTCAACAGGCGGTGAAACGGTTTACCTGACCCTGCGCGCCCGCATCCTGTCAGGCCAGTTGAGCGCCAACACCATGCTGAGAGAACAGGCTCTGGCCGAGGAACTCGGAGTCAGCCGGACCCCGGTGCGAGAAGCTCTCCGCCGACTGGACGAGGCCGGGCTGGTGACCTTTGTGCCCAATCGTGGTGCCACGGTCGTGGCCTGGAGCGTCGAGGAGGTCCGCGAGACGTACATGGTGCGGGCCGGACTCGAGAGCCGCGCCGCCGGGCTGGCGGCCAGCCGCATCACGGCGGAGGAACTGGACAGGCTCGCCGCGCTGATCGACGCCATGGAACCCGTGTTGACAGCGGATGACGACGCCGGCCTCGCCGCGCTGAGCAGCCTCAACGCCGAATTCCACCACATCGTGGTTGCGGCCTCTCGCAGCCACCAACTGATGACCCTCACCTCGTCCGTCGCCAGGGTGCCGCTGATGGCGGCCGCCTTCCGCCGGCGCGGCGCCGAGTACCGCGCGCGCAGCAACCACCAGCATCGCGACATCCTCACCGCGCTGCGCACCGGAGACGCGATCTGGGCCGAGGTGGCGATGCGGGGGCATATCCTCGGAGCCCGCAACGCCGTCTCGGGCACCGAGGGCTGATCTGGTCGGCGCCGCCTGGCCGGCACCGTCCAGCCGGCACCGTCGGGTCAGCGGCCGATCGGCCGTGGCCCTGATGAGCGGTCGGCGAGAATCCGCTGACTGTGCGGGTGACGGGGGTCGATGAGCAACTCGGGGACCGAAGCGTGCTCGACGATGGTGTCGTTGCTCATGACCGCGACGCGGTCGCACCTGGCGATGATCTCAGCTCTGGGCGATGCCACGATGAGAGTGAAATCAAGTTGCTTTTGGAGCGCATGCAGAGAGTCGAGGAAGCTCTCCTCATCGGCCGTGTCGAGGCCCTCGGTCGGATTGTCGGCGATGAGAAGCTGTGGCTCGCGAACGAGGGCACCGGCGAGCAGCACCCGCTGGCTGATCAGCGCCGAGACCTGATGCGGGTACGCCCACAACACGGCCTCGACGTTGTCGACGCCGACGGCGGTGAGAAGCGCGGCGGCGGCGGAGCGGGCGCGGGATCGGGAGTGTCCCGCGCGTCCGGCTAGGATCCCGGCGAGTTGGTGGCCGATGCGGACGTCGGGGTCCAGACGATCCGCTGCCGGTGCCGGGAGAAACCCGATCTGCTGCCCGCGCAGGTGCCGGAACTCCCCTTCCGCGAGGCCGACGAGTTCGGTGCCGTCGAAGAGGATCGACCCGGACCGGATCGGACTGTCGAGCGGGAGCAGACCCGCGATGGCGTGGCACAGCGACGAGGTGGCGTCACTGCCGCCGCCGACGACCGCCAGCGCCTGACCGCGCGTCGCAGTGAGGCTGATGCCGTGCAGCGCGTCTCGAGGCTCCTGCGCCGAACCGTCGTGCAGGCAGAGGTTCCTGATATCGAGGAGGTCGGTCGAACGAAACGTCGTGGAAGGCAGGGCCGGTTTGACCTGACGGGAGTCCGCCAGAAGCGCGGCGGCGAGTCCGCCGGGCGTGGGCCGGGTCTGCCGCGGGGCCGCGGGGCCGAGTACGGCCGAAGCGACCGTGACGCCGGTCATGATCACTCCGACTACGCACAATAGGCAGGCGCCGAGCACGAACGGGAGGCTCTCAGCGGGCAACAACGGCAGCATGGTCGCGAGGGACGGTGTGGTGAACACGGCCTGGACCGTCAGCGCGCTGGCGTAGAGCACCAGGAACTCGACGAGCAGGACGGCCAGGATGGTGGGCAGCGTACGACGGAACACCCGGCGGATGACCGGTGCGGTGGTGGGAAGGCCACGGCTGCGGGCGGTCTGCACGTGTCCCTCGATCGCGGCCACCCGAGTCGCAGCGCGCACCGACGCCGTGATGGCCGTGGCGGCCCCCAACACGATCACGGTGGCGGGCAGCAGCACGGAGCTCAGCGCGCTCGCGCCGGCACGAGCCGCCGGACCGTCCTCCAGCACCGGCATGAGTTCGGCCTGGACGGCGAACCAGAAGACCAGAACGAGTGCCAGCCAGGCCAGGCAGACACCGATACCGGCCCCCACCAGCGACCGCAGCCTCGGGTCGATCCAACCGCTGCGACGGGCGGCCACCAGGCCCCCGCCCAGGCCCAGCAGGCCGGAGAGGATCGGTGCGGCCAGCGTGCCGGCGGTCGCGAGGGGGAGCCGGTCCGAGAGCGGATGCAGCAGCACGCCGTCGGCGCCACTGAGCCGCGCCGCCACCAGCACGCCGGCGCCGGCCAGGCAGGCCAGGATCAGCAACCCCAACCGTATGGGCCCTGCAACTGTGCGCATGAGTGCTCGGATCTGCTTGGTGCGGCCACATCACCGCCTTGCGGAGTATTCGCATCGGACTTGAGCTAACTGTATGCAACAAAGACGTCTGTGGGCGCCATCTGTTCCCATGTCGCCCCGTTTGGCTGGTTGATCGATGCAACATGTATGCAACCTTTGTGGCGCACGGCGGCGTCACGGTCAGGAAACAAACCGGCAACACCGGACGGTTAGCATCCAGACATGGTTGACCTCTTCAGTGGCTATGGCGCTACCTCCGCACCGCCCCGTGAGCGAGGGCAGACGTCGGCCTGGGACGAAATGTTCCCTGACCCGTCATCGCTCGCCCCCTCGGAGGCGCGGGCCGCCTACAAGGACGTGTACAGCGCTCTGGCCCGGATGACCCAGGAAGAGTTGCGGGGCCGTACGGACGCGCTGGCCAGCTCCTACCTGGCGCAGGGCGTGACCTTCGACTTCGCCGGCGAGGAACGTCCTTTCCCGCTCGACGCTGTGCCCCGGGTGATCGAGCAGCAGGAGTGGGTGACCGTCGAGGCCGGCATCAAACAGCGGGTCCTCGCACTGGAGGCCTTCCTCGCCGACATCTACGGCCCCCAGGCCGCCGTGCGCGACGGTGTCATCCCGGCCGGCCTGATCACCTCGTCCACACACTTCCACCGTCAGGCAGCCGGAATCGTCTCGGCGAACAACGTGCGCATCCAGGTGTCCGGGATTGACCTCATCCGCGACGAGATCGGGGCCTGGCGGGTGCTCGAAGATAACGTGCGGGTGCCCAGCGGGGTCAGCTACGTCATCTCCAACCGCCGCGTGATGGCCCAGACCCTGCCCGAGCTGTTCGTCTCGATGCGGGTGCGCCCGGTGGGCGACTACCCCAACAAGCTGCTGCAGGCCCTGCGCGCCTCGGCCCCGGCCGGCGTCGACGACCCGAACATCGTGGTGCTCACCCCCGGCGTCTTCAATTCGGCCTACTTCGAGCACACTCTGCTCGCCCGGCTGATGGGCGTGGAGCTGGTGGAGGGTCGCGACCTGTTCTGCTCGGGCGGCCGGGTGTGGATGCGCACCACGGCCGGACCCACCCGGGTCGACGTGATCTACCGCCGGGTCGACGACGAGTTCCTGGACCCGCTGCAGTTCCGCGCCGACTCGCAACTGGGATCACCGGGCATCCTGATGGCCGCGCGGCTGGGCAATGTGACCATCGCCAACGCCGTGGGCAACGGGGTCGCCGACGACAAGCTCGTCTACACCTACCTGCCCGAGCTGATCAAGTACTACCTCGGCGAAGACGCGATCATCCCCAACGTCGACACCTGGCGGCTCGAAGACCCCCTCGCGCTCGAGGAGGTACTCGACAGGCTCGATGAGCTGGTCGTCAAGCCCGTCGACGGCTCCGGCGGCAAGGGCCTCGTGGTCGGCCCCGCCGCGTCGAAGGCCGAGTTGGAGACCCTGCGGAAGCAGTTGCTCCTGGACCCGCGCGGCTGGATCGCCCAACCCGTGGTGCAGTTGTCCACCATCCCGACCCTCGTCGACGACGGCATGCGGCCCCGGCACGCGGACTTGCGGCCGTTCGCGGTGAACGACGGGACGGACGTCTGGGTGTTGCCTGGCGGCCTCACCCGGGTGGCTCTACCCGAGGGTGAGCTCGTCGTTAACTCCAGCCAGGGCGGCGGTTCCAAGGACACCTGGGTGATCGGTCTCGAGCCCGATTTCCACAGCATGGGGTCGGCCCGGAACATCCAGGGCCTCGTCAACGACCAGGCCGCGAATACCCAGTCGATCTCCATCATCCCGCCCAGGGTCGCCGACCACTCCCCGCAGGACGCCCCGCCGGGCGGCGACCAGGACCAGGAACAACAGCAACAGCAACAGCGCACAGCGACCGCGGTCACGACCGCAGACGGGACCCTCGAATGCTGAGCCGCATCGCCGAGAGCCTGTTCTGGATCGGCCGTTACATCGAACGCAGCGACGGCACCGCGCGCATCCTGGATGTGCACCTGCAGCTGCTGCTGGAAGACCCGTGGATCGAAGAGAACCTGGCCTGCCGGTCACTGCTGCACCTGATGGGCAGCCCGGTGCCCCCGGACCGTGACCTCACCCGCAAGGATGTGCTGGCGACCCTGGCGGCCGACCGCACCAATCCGGCGTCGATCGCGTATTCGCTCGGTGCCGCCAGAGAGAACGCCCGCCGGGCCAGGGAGATCGTCTCCACCGAGCTCTGGGAATGCCTGAACACCACCTACACGAAGATGCCGAAGAACATCGCGAGCGCCAAGACCCACGACTTCTTCGGCTGGGTGCGCGAACGCGCGGCCCTGGCCGTCGGCATCGTCGAGTCCAGCGCCAGCCGGGACGACGCCTGGCACTTCTTCACCCTGGGCCGCAGCCTCGAGCAGGCCGACATGACCGCGCGGCTGCTGGCCACCCGGTCACTGACCGAGAACAGCGGACCGTCCTGGACCACGATCCTTCGCTCCTGCGGGGCATACGAGTCGTATCTGCGCACCTATCGTGGCGTGCCGTCAGCGCGGAACGCCGCCGAGTTCCTGCTGCTGGACCGGCTCTTTCCTCGGTCGATCGTGTTCTCGATTTCCCGGGCCGAGCAGTGCCTGCAGGAACTCGAACCCCGCACAGACCGGCTGGGCGTCTCCGAATCGTCGCAGCGGGTGCTCGGCCAGATCCGCAGCCAGCTGGAATACCGACCGATCATGGAGATCCTGAACGACCTGCCGGGGCACATGGACATGGTGCTGGACGCCACCAGCACCGCGTCGGAGTCGATCGGGCACCGGTACTTCCCGACCAGCGCGGTGCCGACCTGGACCGGAGAAGCCTCGTGAAGCGCCTACGGATTCGCCACACCACCGGCTACAGGTATCAGGGCGAAGTAGCCACCTCCTACAACGAGGCCAGGATGCTGCCGGTCACCTCCCCCGACCAGTTCGTGCTGTATTCCAACCTGGACATCAGCCCGGTCTCGAGCAACCACAACTACGTGGACTACTGGGGTACCAGGGTGTCGTCGTTCGAGGTGCTCACCCCGCACGCCGAACTCACCCTCACGGCCAACAGCCTCGTGGAGGTGTCGCCGCGGGAGCACGCGCTGCATCCGATGCCCTGGGCGGACCTGGCGGCGTTGGTGGCCCGCTCGACGGCTTCGGTCGAACAGTCCTGGCAGACCTCGCTCACCGAACCGCCGGCGGACGTGGTGGCCACAGCCGCCGAGATCGCCGGTCGGCTGGACCCGTGTGACGCTGCGCTGGCGATCTGCCGGTTCGTGGGGGAGAACATGGCCTACGTGCAGGGTGTCACCGGGGTCAAGACCAACGCCCGTGAGGCCTGGGCCGACAGGCGCGGCGTCTGTCAGGACATCACCCACGTGGCGCTGGGCGCGCTGCGGTCGGTGGGGATCCCGGCCCGCTACGTGTCCGGCTACCTTCACCCCAGGCCGGAGGCCCTGATCGGTGAGACCGTCACCGGCGAATCCCACGCCTGGGTGGAGTGGTTCTGCGGCGAGTGGCGCGGCTACGACCCCACCAACCTGATCGACATCGGTGACCGGCACGTGGGTGTGGGTCGCGGCCGCGACTACAACGACATCGCCCCCTTGCGCGGGGTGTACGCGGGGTCGAGCGGGTCGCAGCTGTTCGTGAAGGTGGAGATCACCCGGGAGTCGTAGCCGGGCGCTGGCGCGGACCGCCTCGCTGCATAGACTGGTAGTTGCAAGCGCGGTGTACTTGCGTCGTGTAGTCGGAGTCGGGTCGGGTCGAAAGAGCATGGAGCAGCACGAATGAGCATCGAAGACGACGCCGTCGAGGTTCGGGCGCAGGGTTGGCGCACCCTGGCCGCCCTGCATGGCCGCATCGAAGCCGTGCTGGAGCGGGCCCTGCAGGCCGGCTTCGACCTGTCGGTGGTCGAGTTCACCGTGCTGGACGCCCTCAGTCGCCAGCACGGCTGGCACATGCGGATGCAGCAGCTCGCCAGGGCCGCCGCCCTCTCGAGCAGCGCGACGACCCGCCTGGTGAACCGGCTGGAAGACCGGGCGCTGCTCACCCGCATCCTCTGCGCCGACGACCGCCGCGGCATCTACACCGAGCTCACCGAGGCCGGTGAGGCACTGCTGGCCCGCGCCCGGCCGGTCTACGACGAGGCCCTGGCTGGCGCCCTTGCCGCCGCCGAAGAGGAACCTGAACTCGGCCCCCTGGTCGACGCCCTGCACCGCCTGCCCGACCTGGCCCGCGCCGCCGTCTGAATCCGCCCGCATCCGTGCGCATCCGCCCGCACGGACGCTCGCGACTTGCCGCACAATTCTCCATCCGGCGCTCCCCAGGCGCACATTGCGGCACGTCGGCACACTCTGTCTCAGGCGGGGGCGTGCGCCTCGAGGAACTGATACACCTCGGTGGGGTCGACGCCGGGGAAGGTGCCCGTCGGCAGGGCGGCTAGCAGGCTGGTGGGGGTGCGGGCGACCGGCCAGGCCTGGCCCTCCCAGCGGTCGGAGAGTTCGTCGGGCGCCCGGCGGCAGCAGGATTCGTCGGGGCAGCGCGACACGGCCCGGTTCGGGGTCTCCCTGCCGCGGAACCAGTTGACGTGGGCGAACGGCACGCCGACGCTGACGGAGTAGTCGCCCTCCTTGGCCTTCTCGATGCGGGAGGTGCACCAGAAGGTGCCGGCCGGGGTGTCGGTGTACTGGTACCAAGGGCTGAACCGGTCCGGCACGTCGAAGACCGTGCGCGCCGTCCAACTGCGGCACACCGTGCTGCCCTCCACGGCGCCGAGCGCGTCGCTGGGGAACTGCACGTCGTCGTTCTCGTACGCCTTGATGATGGTGCCGGACTCGTGCACCTTCATGAAGTGCACCGGGATGCCCAACCGCGCGGTGGCGAGGTTGGTGAACCGATGCGCGGCGGTCTCGTAGGACACCGAGAAGGCATCCCGCAGGTCTTCGAGCGAGATACGCCGGGCCGCCTTGGCGTCGTTCAGCAGTCGCAGGGTGTCGGTCTCCGGCAGCAGGATGGCGGCGGTCAAGTAATTGGTCGCCACCCGCTGTCGCAGAAAATCGGCGTAATTTCCCGGTTCGACGTGCCCGCAGAGGTGGCTGGCGAAGGCCTGCAGGATCGGTGAGCGGCTGTCACGGGACGCGGCCTGCTCGGTGGGCAGATAAATTCGGCCGTTGCGCTTGTCGGTGACGGACCGGGTGGAGTGCGGCAGGTCGCCGACGTAGTGCAGCGAGAAGCCGAGGTGTGCGGCCATGTCGGCCACGACCTGATGCGAGACGGGGCCGCCGGAGTGCCCGACGGCCGTGAGGAGCTCGAGCGCTTGCGCCTCGAGTTCGGGGAAGTAATTGTCGCGGGCGCGCATTTCGGCGCGCAGTTGGGCGTTGGCCCGCCGCGCCTCTTCCGGGGTGGCCGCGCGTTCCCGGTGCAACCGTTCGATCTCGTTGTGCAGGGTGAGGATGGTCTGCAGGGTCTCGTCGGGCTGGCCGGGGCCGACCCGGAGCCGGGGCAGCCCGAGCGCCGTGAACACCGGCCCACGCTGGGCGCGTTCGACAGCGATCTCCAACGCCGCCCGGGGAGTGGGCGCATCCGTCCGCAGTAGTTCGTCGACGGTGGTGTTCAGGGCCGCGGCGATCAGGCGCAGCATCGACAGGCGCGGTTCCCGTTTGCCGTTTTCGATCATCGAGATCTGCGAGGGCGCCCGGTCCACCGCCGCGGCGAGTGTATCGAGGGTGAGGCCGAGTCGGTGCCTGCGGTCCCGGATGCGCCGGCCCAGGGTGAGCGCGTCGAGGCCGCCCTCGCCCGGCTCGGCGTCGCCCGGTGCGGGGGACCCGGCGGCTGACGGGCTCGGTGCTGGCGCTAGGGGCGGGAGAGCTGGATCGACGGTGACCATGTGCTCATGCTCACATGCGGCGATTGTTCACACAACCGGAAGAACAGGATTTCTTCTTCGGATTGGGCCCGGGGTGCGGTCGATGGCGCGCAGCAGAGTGGGTGCACGCACCAGTTCCGCAATGACGCTGACCGAGGAGAACACCATGACGAACCCCACCGCATCCGGCCCCACCGCATCCGGCAGCCCCGCCGCCCGCCCCGGCGACCAGACCCAGACGGCCGCGGAGCTTGCCCTGGAATGGGCGGCCGACCCGCGCTGGGAGGGTGTGCGCCGCGACTACACCGCCGACGACGTGATCGCCCTGCGCGGTGCCGTTCGTGAGGAACGCACCCTGGCCCGGCGCGGCGCCGAGAAGCTCTGGGAGCTCATCCACCAGAACGGCACCCCGGAGAACCCCGAGTGGGTCCACGCGCTCGGCGCCCTCACCGGCAACCAGGCCGTGCAGCAGGTGCGCGCCGGGCTCAAGGCCATCTACCTGTCCGGCTGGCAGGTCGCCGCCGACGCGAACCTGTCCGGCCAGACCTACCCCGACCAGTCGCTCTACCCGGCCAACTCGGTGCCGGCCGTGGTGCGGCGCATCAACAACGCGCTGCTGCGGGCCGGCCAGATCGAGGGCGCCGAGGCGGCCGCATCCGGTGCCGAGCCCGGCATCGACTGGATGGCGCCCATCGTTGCCGACGCCGAGGCCGGCTTCGGCGGACCGCTGAACGCCTACGAGCTGATGGCCTCCATGATCGAGGCCGGCGCGGCCGGTGTGCACTGGGAGGACCAGCTCGCCAGCGAGAAGAAGTGCGGCCACATGGGCGGCAAAGTGCTCGTGCCCACCGGTCAGCACATCCGCACCCTCAATGCGGCCCGGCTGGCGGCGGACGTCGCGGGCGTGCCCACCATCATCATCGCCCGTACCGACTCGCTCGCCGCCACCCTGATCACTAGCGACATCGACGAGCGTGACCAGGAATTCCTCACCGGAAGCCGCACCGCCGAGGGGTTCTACGACACCGCGAACGGACCCGACGTGGTGATCATGCGAGGCCTGGCCTACGCTCCGTACGCCGACCTGCTCTGGGTGGAGAGCAGCGAGCCCGACCTCGAGCTCGCCCAGCGCTTCGCGAAGGAGATCCACGCGCAGTTCCCCGGCAAGAAGCTCGCCTATAACTGCTCCCCGTCGTTCAACTGGAAATCCCACCTCAACGACGAGCAGATCGCCGCGTTCCAGCGGGAGCTCGCGGCCTGCGGGTACGCCTTCCAGTTCATCACGCTGGCAGGCTTCCACGCCCTCAACCACTCCATGTTCACCCTGGCCAAGGACTACTCCGAGCGTCAGATGAGCGCATACGTCGACCTGCAGGAGGCCGAGTTCGCCTCGGAGGCCGACGGCTACACCGCCACCCGCCACCAGCGGGAGGTGGGCACCGGCTACTTCGACCGGATCGCCACCGCGCTCAACCCCACCAGCGCCACCCTCGCGCTGGCCGGTTCCACCGAGGCCGAGCAGTTCTAGCCGGCCCGGCCCAGACATCCGCATCGCTTCGAAGGAGAAAACGATCATGACCACGACAACCCAGGCGACGGCCGAACGGCCGACACCGCCCACCACCGGGCGGGCCTTCGGTGAGACCAGCACCGGCAGCTTCGCCACCATCCATCCGCACCTCGAGGTGACCGGGTCCCTCGGTGAACGCTACGACGAGATCCTCACCCCGGCGGCCCTGGAGTTCCTCGCCGAGCTGCATGACCGCTTCGCCGGCACCCGGCACGACCTGCTGGCCGCCCGGCTGCAGACCCGGGTGGACGCCGCCAACGGGCGCGACCCGCGGTTCCTGCCCGAGACCGCGCACATCCGCGATGACCCGACCTGGCGGGTGGCCGGCGCGGGCCCCGGCCTGGAGAACCGCCGGGTGGAGATCACCGGGCCGACAGACCGCAAGATGGCCATCAACGCGCTCAACTCCGGCGCGGCCGTGTGGCTGGCCGACCAAGAGGACGCGACCAGCCCCACCTGGGTGAACGTGATCGAGGGCCAGCTCACCCTGCACGACGCCGTGCGCGGCACCTTGTCGTACGACGGCCCAGACGGCAAGGCGTATCGGGTCACTGGCGCCCCCTCCGACCGGCAGGATGGCGGCACCCCGGGGTCCACCCCGACCATCGTCATGCGCCCGCGCGGCTGGCACCTGGTGGAGAAGAATCTCACCTTCGTCGACCGGGCCAACCGGCGGATGCCGGCCTCCGGCAGCCTGGTGGACTTCGGCCTCTACGCCTTCCACAACGCGCACCGGCTGATCGAGAACGGCAGCGGTCCCTACTTCTACCTGCCCAAGCTCGAGAGCCACCTCGAGGCGCGGCTGTGGAATGACATCTTCAGCCACAGCGAGGACCACCTGAACCTCGGACACGGCACCATCCGCGCCACGGTGCTGATCGAGACCATCCAGGCCGCCTTCGAAATGGAGGAGATCCTCTACGAGCTGCGCGACCACTGCGCGGGCCTGAACGCCGGGCGCTGGGACTACATCTTCAGCATCATCAAGACCTTCCGCGCCAGGGGCCGCCGGTTCGTGCTGCCCGACCGCAAGGAAATCACCATGACGGTGCCGTTCATGCGGTCGTACACCGAACTGCTGGTGGCCACCTGCCACCGCCGCGGCGCGTACGCCATCGGCGGGATGAGCGCCTTCATCCCGAACCGGCGGGACCCCGCCGTGACCGAACGAGCCCTGGAACAGGTGGCCGCGGACAAGCGCCGCGAGGCCGGTGACGGCTTCGACGGCACCTGGGTGGCGCATCCCGACCTCATTCCCACCGCGAGGGCCGAGTTCGACGCCGTGCTCGGCGACCGGACCAACCAGCTGGAGCGCACCCGCGATGAGGTCCAGGTCACCGCAGCCGACCTTCTGGATGTGGCGTCGGCCGGCGGTCAGATCACCGAGGCCGGGGTGCGCGGCAATGTGCGCATCGCCCTGCGCTACATCGAGTCCTGGCTGCGCGGCGTCGGCGCCGCGGCGATCGACAACCTGATGGAGGATGCCGCCACCGCGGAGATCTCCCGCTCGCAGATCTGGCAGTGGATCCACGACAACTCGGCCCTCGCCGACGGTCGCCGGATCGACGCGGACTGGGTGGCCGGGCTGGTCGCCGAGGAGATGGCGGCGTTGCCCCGTACGACAGGGGACAGGTTCGATGACGCCCTCGAGGTGCTCAGGGCCTCGGCGCTCGAACCCGAGTTCCCGACCTTCCTCACCGTCGCCGCCTACGCCCGCTACCTGTAGGCGACAGGCGTCAGCGAACGGCCCCGCCGGTACCCCCGGCCGGGCCGTTTGCGCGTCCGGGGTCGGACTGAGAAGCTGGGACGGTGACCGAGACCACACCGACAGACCCTGCTTCGACAGGCCCCGCACCGACAGGCCCCGCACCGACCGCCCCTGCACCGACCCGGCCCGCCGCCGAGGTGCGGATTCGCCCGGCTCGTCCCGACGAAGCCGCGGCGCTCGCCGAGCTGGCCGAGGCCACCTTCGCCCTGGCCTGCCCGCCGCACACCAGCGCCGACGCCATCGCCGCGTTCCTTACGCGTGTGCTCGCCCCGGCGAACTTCGAGGCCTTCCTCGCCGACCCGGACCGGCTCCTGCTCGTGGCCGAAACCGGCGCGGGCACCCTCACCGGCTACACGATGCTCGTCTTCGGTGAACCGCACGACGCGGATGCCGCCGGCGCGATCCGGATCCGCCCCACCGCCGAGCTGAGCAAATGCTACGTGCGCGCCGAGGCGCACGGCAGCGGCACGGCCGCCGCCCTGATGGCGGCCACTCTCGATGCCGCCCGGGAGCGTGGGGCCGCCGGCTCCTGGCTCGGCGTGAACCAGGAGAACGTGCGCGCCCTGCGCTTCTACGGCAAGCACGGCTTCGAACAGGTGGGTATCAAACGGTTCCTGGTGGGCGAGCGCTACGAAGACGACTACGTGCTGGAGCGCGCCCTCTAGAGCCGCGAACCGTGAGAAAAGCCCCGGAAACCTCGAGATTCCGGGGGTTAACTCACAGGTCGCGAGTTCTTGACCTGCTCGTAGGCGGCCAGGGCGGCCCGGCGGGTTTCGCCGAGGTCGACGATGGGCTGCGGGTAGGCCCCGGTGCCCCACTCGGGCACGTTCTGTCGCACGTACTCGTTGGCGGGATCGAACTTCGCCGCCTGCAGTTCGGGGTTGAACACCCGGAAGTACGGCGCGGCATCCGCCCCCGACCCGGCCACCCACTGCCAGCCGAACGGGTTGCTGGCCGGGTCGGCGTCGACGAGGGTGTCCCAGAACCACTGCTCGCCCAACCGCCAGTCGATGAGCAGGTTCTTGATCAGGAACGACGCCGTGACCATGCGCACCCGGTTGTGCATGCTGCCGGTGCGCCACAGCTCACGCATGCCGGCATCCACCAACCGGAAGCCGGTGCGGCCCTGCCGCCAGGCCTGTAGGGCGCGCTCGTCCAGCGGCGGCCAGGGGAAGGCGTCGAAGCCGGGGCGCAGGTTGGCCGTGGCCAGATCGGGTGCGTGGAAGAGCACGTGGTACGCGAACTCACGCCAGCCGACCTCGGTGAGGAACCGGGTCGCGCTGCTGGCGGCTGCGCCGGTGAGGCCCCGCCGGGCGACGTCGGTGGCGTGCCAGATCTGGTGCGGACTGATCTCGCCCCAGCGCAGGTACGGCGAGAGCCTCGAGGTGGCCTGTTGCGCCGGCAGGTCGCGTTCGGTGCCGTACCGCGGCAGGGCGTCGTCGAGGAAGGCTGCGAGCAGCTGCTGCGCGGCGCCTTCGCCGGGGGTCCAGGCCTCGCGCAGCCCGTCGGCCCAGTCCGGGTGGCGCGGCTCCAGCTCCCACGAGTCGAGGTCGTCGGAGGGCA
Organism: Cryobacterium sp. TMT4-31; assembly: GCF_004403385.1. NCBI lineage: Bacteria > Bacillati > Actinomycetota > Actinomycetes > Micrococcales > Microbacteriaceae > Cryobacterium > Cryobacterium sp. TMT4-31. Next base: position 33,207 of record NZ_SOGI01000028.1, on the reverse strand, counting down.
GGGTGGCGGGGGCGCTGCGCGCTGGGCTGGCTGCGTCGGTGTCGCCGGGCAGATCGAGTGATGCCGGTGCGGGGTAGGGCGTCCGTGGCGGTGGGCCGGCGGTGCAGGCCCGCCAGAACGGGGTGAATACCGTGTACGGGGTGCCGCCGCCGGTGCGGATGGTCCACGGTTCGAAGAGCAGGGAGCCGGCGAAGCTGTGCGCCACGACGCCGGCCTCGGTGAGGCTCGCCTTGATCTGGGTGTCCAGGTCGCGCTCGGCGACGCCGTACCGCCGGTTCCAGAACACCGCGCCGGCGCCGAGCTCATCGACGAGCTCGGCGATCACGGTCGCCGCGGCACCGCGGCGCAGCACCAGGCGGCCGCCGAGGGCCGCCGTGTCGGCGGCCAGGGACACCAGGCTCTGGTGCAGCCACCAGCGGGCGGCGCCGCCGAGCGGGCGGATGCCGGGGGATACCTCGTCGAGAAGATAGACCAGCGTGAGCGGCCGACCGCGGTCGACCGCGGCGGTGAGGGCTGGGTTGTCACCCAGCCGCAGGTCATCACGCAACCAGACCAGCGAAGGCCCGTCGGGATGGGCCGGGGCTGTGTGGGCCGCGGAACCGCCTGCGCCGGTCACGCGGCACTCTCGTCGACGTCGGAGACCCGCAACACGATCTTGCCGCGGGTGTGGCCGCCCTCGATGGCCCGGTGTGCGGCGGCGCCGTCCTCGAGATCGAAGACCGAGTCGATGTTCACCCGCACGCTGCCGTTGTCGATCAGTGCAGTGATGGTGTCGAGCACCCGGGCGTCGGCGGCGACCTTGTAGCCGGTGGCGCGCACGCCCGCGGCGGCGGCGTCGGCCTGCATGGTGGGCCAGCTGCCGGTGGGGGCGTTCACGAGCAGGCCGTCCGGTCGCAGCACCGCGAGCGAGCGGGTGCCGGTGTCATCGTGCACATTGCCGATCAGGTCGATGACACTGTCGAGGTTCGTGAGGTTCTCCTCGAATCGGGTGGTGCTGTAGTCGATCACCTCGTGCGCGCCGAGGCGCTGCAGGAACTCGATCGAGGCCGTGGAGCCCGTCGCGATGACGTGGGCGCCCAGGTGCCTGGCGAACTGCACGGCGAAGTGGCCGACGCCGCCGCTGCCGGCGTGGATGAGTATCCGCTGGCCGGGCCCGGCCTCGGCGAGGTTCACCATGCCCCAGGCGGTCATCGCGGCCAACGGGATGCCGGCGGCCTCGACATGGCTCACCGCGGCGGGCTTGCGGGCGACGGACAGGCTCGACACCACGAGGTATTCGGCGTAGCTGCCCTCGATCCGCGGCGGCCGGGCCATGCCGTACACGGCGTCGCCGGGCTGCAACTCAAACGTGTCGTAGGGGGCGCGCACGACGACCCCGCTGAAGTCGTTGCCGAGCACCGTGGGGTAACCGCCGATTGCGGCTGCGGCGCCGGACCCGGCCCTGGTCTTCGCGTCGATGGGGTTGATGCCCGCGGCCACCACGCGCACGAGGAGCTCGTCGCCTACCGCGATGGGCAGTGGCAGCTCGGCCACGTGTAGTTCGTCGGGGCCGCCCGTGCGGTCGATGACCAGGGCGCGCATGGAGGTGGGCATAACCGGGGAAAAGGGCATGTGCCTATTCTGCGCCACTATCCTGGCGTCTTCCCGGCCGGCTCAGCGGCCGTAGTCGTAGGGTGGCGGGGCGGCGGCACGCTCGCGCTCGCGCTGGTGGTTGAGCAAATCGATCAGCTGGTCGGCAAAACCCACCAGGATCCTGATCTGGTCGTCGTCCCGGTCGATCCAGCGGCACTCCGGCACAGCGTTGCGAGGCACGAAATTATCGTGCTCCTCCCACACCAGCAGGGTGCGGTCGGCACCGAGCACGTACTGCTGCCACCAGATCTGCCGCAGGTAGGAGCGGGGGATGCTGCGCCAGGGCTTGCTTGTGGTCTTGATCTCGGCGAGTTCGAAGACCCCGTTGCCCGCCAGGCCCAGGCCGTCGGGAGTGGCCAGGTGGCGGGGTTGACCCGCGGCGTGGAAAAGGTTGGTGCTCGGTTCGATACCGTAGTTCGCCAGCACCCACGCCGCGATCTCGGGTTCCCGGGCCCGACCGTGGTCGGTGTACGGGTTACCGCCGAAGCCGCTGCCGTTGATCTTCTCCCTCGCCGCGTTGTGCACGGATTTCTCGGTGGCGAGCTTGGCGACATCCGTGGCGGTGATGCCCTGGCTGCGAGCGCGCAGCCAGGCGACCCTGTCGGTGGAGTCGGCGACGATGCGCAGTAAATGGGCGCTCACGGGCCGTGCGGCGGGCGCGGCCGGCGCCGGCGCTGCGAGCATGTCGCCGGTCTCCTCGCCCAGGTCGAACAGGGCGAGCAAGTCATGGGGCACCTGCCCATTCTGCCGCACGCAGAGGCCGGATTTGTGCGGCCGGGCCGATGCCCGAAGGAACGGATGATGGGTTGGAAATCCCAAGCCGACTCGGACTGACTGCCGTGCCGGCGTTCGCCCACACTCCGGCCGTGACCACTGACTGCACGTCGCTGTCGATGAAATTCGAGAGCTACAATGTGATCGCCGCGAAGCCGGCCAGCGGCGGCAAACCGGCCGTTGCGGCCGACGCCACGCCGAACACGGTCACCGTCACCATCGACGGCGTCGCCTCGGCGCCGGTGAAGTTCGGTAAGACCTATGCCTCGACGATCGCACTGGACGGCCAGACGTCGCACACCTATTCGGTGGTTCTCGGCACGCACGACGGGTATGACCGCACCTTCGCCGACACGACTGTCGCCTGCCCGACCCCGACGCCCTCAGTGCCGCCGACGCCCACGCCGATCGTGCCTTCGGTGAGCGAGACGCCCGCACCGATCGTGCCGCCGGTGAACGCCACGCCCACCCCGACGGCGACTGCCGTCACGCCGGCAGCCGTAACGGCGCCGGCGCCCACCCCCGCGGCGTCAACGCGTGAGCTTGCCGAAACCGGCGTCTCGACCTGGAGCGTTCCGGCCGTTGCGGCGAGCGTCCTCGCGATGCTCCTTGGCGCCGGCCTGCTGCTGGCCCGCCGGTTCCGCCGCGCATAACCCGGCACAACTGCCACGTAGTTACCGCATGGAAACACCCCGGACGACTACTCGTCCGGGGTGTTTCCTGTGCGGTCCGGCAGCAGCGACGCCGATCAGGCGACGTCGCGCACAACTCCGTTCCGAATCAGGAGGCGCCTCTGCGCACGCTTCGCGACAGCCGAATCGTGGGTGACCACGATCAGGGTCAGCCCCTTCGCCCGCCACAGGCCCTCGAGCAAGTCCATGATCTCGTCACGGGTCTGCTCGTCGAGGTTCCCGGTGGGCTCATCGGCCAGCAGCACCGTGGGCTCCTTGACCAGGGCGCGGGCGATCGCGACGCGCTGCTGCTGGCCGCCGGAGAGCTCCGCGGGCAGGTGGCTGCCGCGCTCGCCGAGCCCGACGGAGTCGAGCGCCGCCGCGGCCCGCGAGATGCGCTCCGCCGTGGGAACCCCGAGCGGCGCCAGCGCGGTCTCCACGTTCTCCTGCGCGGTCAGGGTGGGGATCAGGTTGAACCCCTGGAACACGAAGCCGATCTCGCGCGCCCGGATTTGCCCCAACGGCCCCTGGCCGAGCTTGGACAGATCCGCACTGCCCAACTCGATGGTGCCCTCGGTGGGCCGGTCGAGGGCGCCCAGCATTTGCAGCAGCGTGGACTTTCCGCCGCCGGTCGGCCCTTGGATGGCGACCATCTGTCCATCCGGAATGGACAGGGTGACCTTGTTCAGGGCCGTGACCGAGCGCTTGCCCTGGTCGTATTTCTTGGTGACATTGGTCAGTTCATACATGGGAGCTCACTTCTGGTGATGAATTCGACGGAGGGGGTCACGCGATGCTGCGCAGTGCCTCGGAGGGGCTCAGGCGCGAGGCGCGCCAGCCGCCGATCGCGCCGGCGAGCAGACCGCCGAGCACGGCGAGACCGACGGCGATGAGGATGACCGACAGGGTCACCGGCACCTGCAGAACGATGTCGGAGGTGGTCGCTTCCACCATGGCCTGACCGAATCCGCCGGCACTGCCGCCGGGGCCGCCCATGGCGGATGCCGGGTCGGCGGTGGCCGCGCCCGCGGTGAGCGTGGGGGCCGCGAGGTTGATCACCAGGATGCCGGCCAGGCCGACCGCGATGCCGACGACGCCGCCGATCAGGCCCTGAACCAGGGATTCACCGGCCACCTGGCGCACGATCCGGCCGTTCGACCAGCCGATCGCCTTGAGGGTGCCGAACTCCCGAGTGCGCCGGGTGACGCCGGAGATCGTGAACAGGATGGCGATCAGGAACGCCGCCGCGAGCACGATGAGCGACAGCCAAAGGCCGAGGTTCTTCACCAGGTCGGCGGCGCTGGAGAGCGACCCTGACACGCTCGAGGCGAGGTCGGACTGGGTCTGCACCGTGGCCTCCGGCAGGGCGGTCTCGACGTCGGCCTGGATCTGCTCGATGTCGGTGGAGGACGCGGCCTGCACGTAGATGTCGGTGACCTGATCGGTCAGGCCGGACAGGGTCTGGGCGACGTCGAGCGGGATGTAGACGTTGGAGGCCGTGGCGGCATCCGCCGAGGAGGCCGTGACCAGGCCGACCACGGTGAAGTCGGTGTCGGCGATGGCGACGGTGTCGCCCACGACGAGTTCGGCGGTGGTGGCGTAGTCGGCGTCGAGGACGGCGACATTGGTGCCGGCGTCGGTGGTCTCCAGGCTGCGTCCGTCCGTGAGGCTCACGGCCGAGAGGGGCCCGACGGCCTCAGCGGCCGGGTCCAGGCCCAGCACTGTGAAGGAATCGACGCTGAAGGAGCTGCCGCCGGCACCGTCGGGTCCACCGCTGGGCGGGGTTCCGCCGGCCGCGTCGTCCCCGGTCTGCGGTGTCCCGGCGGAGAAATCGGGCAGGGCGCCGTCGAAGGTGGTGTTGCTCAGCGACAGGGTCGCGGCGGCGGCGGAGACGTTGTCGATGCCGCCGACGGTGTCCAGCGCCGTGGCGTCGAACGCGGTGGTGCCCCGATCGACGGAGAGCCTGGACTGGCTGACGGTGGTGGTCCCGTCGGCGGTGGCGCCGGCATCCGCGCCGAAGTCGAAGTTCGCCGGCCCGCCGGCGCCTGCTTCGCCCTCGGTGGGCGCGGCCGGGGTCTGGCTGACGGTGATGTCGGTGCCGACGCCGTAGACCGAGGCCAGCACGGTGGACTGTGCCAGCTGTACTCCGCTCGACACTGCGTTGACGATAATGACCAGGGCGATGGCGAGGGCCATGCCGATGGCGACGATGGCGGTCTGCTTGCGGCGACCCGCCAGCTCTCGTCGCAGATACGTGACAAACATCGATTCTCCAGTCCGGCGGCAGGGAGGTTCCCGCCGTTGCCTTCGAAGCTAAGGAGCCCGGTTATGGCTGCACTATGGCCTGCCTATGAATTAGCCCAGGAGTCCGCAGGGTCCCGCTCTCTCAGGATCGTCGTGGGCGGCGCATAGCCGGTTCATAGGAAAGGCGGGGATACTTCGGAGCATGAGCACCCGAACCAACGAGCAGCCGGCCCACGGACCACGCCTTCGCAAGGCCGACGGCTCCCCGATCCGGGTGCTCGTCGTCGACGACGAACCCACCCTCACCGACCTGCTCTCGATGGCCCTCCGCTACGAGGGCTGGGAGGTGCGCACGGCCGGGGAGGGCCGGGCCGCGCTCACCCTGGCGCGGGAGTTCCGGCCGGAGGCCATCGTGCTCGACATCATGCTGCCCGACATCGATGGTCTGCAGGTGCTCCAGCGGCTGCGGGCGGATGGCTATCAAACGCCGGTGCTCTTTCTCACCGCCAAGGACTCGCTCGACGACCGCATCGCCGGTCTCACCGCCGGCGGCGACGACTACGTCACCAAGCCGTTCAGCCTGGAAGAGGTCGTCGCCAGGCTCCGCGGCCTCATCCGGCGCTCCACGATGGCCGTCTCCGACTCCAGCGATCCCCGCATCACGGTGGGCGACCTCACCCTCGACGAGGACAGCTACGAGGTGTTCCGCGCGGGCGAACAGATCGAGCTGACCGCGACCGAGTTCGAACTGCTGCGTTTCCTGATGCGCAACCCGCGCCGGGTGCTCAGCAAGGCCCAGATCCTCGACAGGGTCTGGAGTTACGACTTCGGCGGCAAGTCGTCGGTGGTGGAGATCTACATTTCCTATTTGCGCAAGAAGGTGGACGCCGGTCGCGAACCGATGATCCATACCGTGCGCGGCGCCGGTTACATGCTGAAGATCGCCTGATGAAACCCGGAGCACCCGTCGGCGACACCCCCATCATCCCGACCCGCAGCGGTCGGGCGCCCTGGACCCTGCGCCGCCGACTGGTTGTGGCCGTGGTGGGACTGCTTGCCCTTGTCAGCCTGGTCATCGGGGTGGTGAGCGTGGCCATCCTCAGCGCCAACCTGATGGACGGCCTCGACCAGCAGGTCAAGGGCGCCGCGGAACGCTCCAGCGTCTTCTTCGACCGCCGGCCGAACGGCGACTTCACCCTCGCCACGCCCACGGCCAGTGATGTTCTGAATGGGCCCTCCCAACCCCCTGGCACCCTCGCGCTGGTCTACGACGGCACGACCGTCACAGCCGGCTACACCGATGACACCGGTGCCGTCGTGGCGCTGAGTAGCGACCAGGTCACCCAGCTCATCACCGAACTCGATACCGCCGTGCAGAAGGGCGGCACGTCCGTTCCGTTCAGCGTGAACCTCGGCGGCGACGTCGGCGAGTACCGGGTACTGGCCGAAACGGCGCGCTCCGGTGCCCTGTACCTGGTGGGCCTGCCGGTCGCCAGCGTGACCGGAACGGCCACCCAGCTGGCGCTCATCATCGCGATCGTGTCGCTGGCCGGCATTGTGCTGGTGGCATTCCTCGCGACCGCGATCGTGCGTCTGGCCCTGCGTCCGCTGCAACGGGTGACGGCCACGGCCACCCGGGTCTCCGAACTGCCGCTGGACCGCGGCGAGGTGCTGCTCGTCGACAGGGTTCCGGCCGCAGACACCGACCCCCGCACCGAGGTCGGCCGGGTGGGCTCAGCGCTCAACCGGATGCTCGACCACGTCGATATCGCACTGGAAACCCGGCAGGCCAGCGAGAACAAGGTGCGCCAGTTCGTGGCGGATGCCAGCCACGAACTGCGCACCCCGCTCGCGTCGATCCGCGGTTACTCCGAGCTCACCCGGCGCAGCGGCCAGGAACTGCCGCCCGACGCCATCCACGCTCTCGGGCGCATCGAGTCGGAGTCGGTGCGGATGACCGGTCTCGTCGAAGACCTGCTGCTGCTTGCCCGCCTGGACGAGGGTCGCGAGCTGGAACGGGAACCCGTGGACCTCACCATGCTGCTCGTCGACGTGGTCAGCGACGCCCATGCGGCCGGCCGGGACCACCGCTGGGACCTCGACCTGCCCGAAGAGCCCGTGCTGGCGGCCGGCGACGGTCCGCGCCTGCACCAGGTTTTCGCGAACCTGCTGGCCAACGCCCGCGTGCACACCGACGCGGGCACCCGGGTGCAGGTGGCGCTCAGCGTCGAGGGGCCAGACGCCGTGGTCACCGTGACCGACGACGGTCCCGGCATCCCGGAGAACCTGCAGGAGACCCTGTTCGAGAGGTTCGCCCGCGGCGACAGCTCCAGGTTCCGCGGCACCGGCGGCAGTACCGGTCTCGGCTTGGCCATCGTGCAGGCCGTGGTTCTGGCCCACGACGGCGAAGTCACGGTGGACAGTCGGCCGGGGCGCACCAGCTTCCGCGTGGCGCTGCCCCTGGCCTGACCTACCGTGCGCCGTCGGGGGAGTTCAGCCGTTTCAGCAGCAGGGCGAACTGCTGCAGGTCGGCTTCGGGCCACGCGGTCAGCCGGCCGTGCAGCAGGCTCTTGTCGCCTCCCGGCACGGCCGCCATCTTCTCCATCGCCAACGGGGTTGCCGCGAGGAACCTGGCGCGCCCGTCGGCCGGGTCCGCGGCCAGTTCGAGCAGGCCGAGGTCCTCGAGCAGCCGGGCCTGACGGCTGATCACACTGCGGTCCACCTCGAGCAACTCGGCCAGCGCGCTGGCGTGCGTGGGTCCGCAGCGTCGCAGGGTGCGCAGGATCTTGAGGCCGAACGGTTGCAGCGCCGGGTCGATGCGCAGAGCCGAATCGCGCAGGGCGCCGCGCACATAGGCCGCCAATTGCATCATCTGCTCCTCGACGTCGGCCAAGGCCTCGGCGGCCTCGGTCGCGGTGTCGGGGGACAGGGCGGCCGTGACGCCGGGCTCGGGGACCGGGGGAAGCTCGCCGTGGTCGGTCATGACCATCACACTAGCGACCGGTGCTCGGGTTTTCCGACGGGTCGGTGCCGGGCTGCACGCGGATCGAGCCGGTCGGGTGGGCCAGGCCCACCGGGGTGAGGCCGACGGCGGCAGCGCCCACTTCGATCAGCATGTCCTCGGCGTCTTCGAGTTCGCGCAGGTCGTTGTCCTCGAGGTTTTCGGGTGCCTTCTTCGTCGCCTGGGCCTTGGTCAGGGCGATGGCGGTCTGGGTACCGAGCGACGCGTTGGGCATCAGCGCGACCATCACCAGGGTGATCACGGCAAGCGGCACACCGAGCAGGAAGACCGTGCCGACGCCGGTGCCGTAGGCCGACTCGACGACGACGCGGATGGCGTCAGGCAGGGTGTTGACGTGCGGGATGACGCCGGAGCCCAGCGTCTTCACCGCGATGGCCTGGTCGGCCGGCGCGAGGGTGCCGATGCCGTCCTTGATGTTCTGGGCCACGACGGTGCCGAGCACCGAGCCGAGAACCGAGACACCGATCGTGCCGCCGAGGCTGCGGAAGAACGTGACAGCGCTGGTGGCCACACCCAGGTTGGTGACCTCGATCGAGTTCTGAACGACCAGGACCAGGTTCTGCATGACCATGCCCAGGCCCGCGCCGAGCACGAACATGAAGATACCGACCAGGATCAGGTTGGTGTCGTACTGCAGGCTGCCGAGCAGCAGGAGTCCGGCGACGACGAGGACCGAACCAGAGACCATGACGGCCTTCCACTTGCCGGTGCGGCTGATCAGGGTGCCGAACAACGTGGACGAGATGAGCAGGCCGCCCATCATCGGGATGGTGAGCAGGCCGGACTGGGTGGGCGTGGCCCCGCGGGCCAGCTGCATGTACTGGCTGAGGAAGACGGAGGTGCCGAACATCGACACGCCCACCGAGATGCTGGCGACGGTGGCGAGGGTGAAGGTGCGGTTCTTGAACAGCGTCAGCGGGATGATCGGCTCCGGCACCGTGAACTCGACGATCACGGCGGCGATGAGCAGCAGCGCGGCGGCGGCGACCATGACGAAGGAGGTGACGGATGCCCACTCGAAGTTGTTGCCGGCCAGGGTGACCCAGATCATCAGCAGCGAGACGCCGCCGGCGATCAGCACGGCACCGAGGTAGTCGATCTTCACCACGCGCTTGACCCGCGGGGGCAGGTGCAGGGTGCGCTGCAGGAGCACGATGGCCACGATGGCCACGGGCAGGGCGATGAAGAAGTTCCAGCGCCAGCCGAAGGCATCCGTCACCACGCCGCCGAGCAGCGGGCCGCCGACGGTGCCGAGGGCCATGACGCCGCCGAACAGGCCGGCGTACTTGCCGCGGTCCCGGGGGCTGATGATGTCGGCCATGATGATCTGGCTGAGCGCGGCGAGACCGCCGGCGCCGAGGCCCTGCAGCACGCGGAAGCCGATGAGGGTTCCGGTGTCCTGCGAGAAGCCGGCCAGTGCCGAGCCGATCACGAAGGTGGCCAGGGCCAGCTGGATGAGCAACTTGCGGTTGAAGAGGTCGGCGAACTTGCCCCAGATGGGCGTGGACACCGTGGTGGCGAGCAGGGTGGCGGTGATGACCCAGGTGTATGCGGACTGGTCACCCTTCAGGTCGGAGATGATGATCGGCAGTGAGGTGCTGACCACGGTTCCGGCGAGGATCGACACGAACATGCCCAGCAGCAGGCCGGACAGGGCCTCGAGAACCTGGCGCTTGGTCATGGAACCGTCGGCCGTGATGGCCCGGTTCGGGGGAGTGGTGGTGCGAGAACGGCGTGACATGAATCTCCAGCTAGATAATTGACAGATGTCAACTATAAATACATAGTGGACCTTTGTCAACTAGTTTGCGAAGCCGGGTGGGCGTTGGCCCGATTTGCGCACCGCCAGGGGGATCCCGTATGGTGGGGAACAGCCAAAGACCGCCGGTTGTCGCTGCCCAGAAATGGAAAAGCGATCGAAGGTTCATTCACGTGAACGGCCCGCGCAGGTGTTCGAAGTTAGCCAGTCAAACTGGCCTCAGCTCCGGCGCTTGCGCTGGAGCTTTTTTCATGTCTGCGCCCCGGGCTACCGGCACATGAATATTTAGAGGAGCGCCATGGCGAACAAGGAAGCAACGGTCGCCGAGCTGCAGGAGAAATTCCAGAGCTCGACCGCCGTTCTGCTCACCGAGTACCGCGGACTCACTGTTGCGAAGCTCAAGGAGCTGCGCACGTCCATCAGTGAGGACGCCACGTACGCCGTGGTAAAGAACACGCTCACCAAGATCGCGGCCAACAACGCCGGCATCACGTCTTTCGACGAGGAGCTCGTTGGTCCGTCCGCTATCGCTTTCGTACACGGTGACCCTGTCGCCGTCGCGAAGAAGCTGCGTGCCTTTACCAAGGCAAACCCTCTCCTGGTTGTCAAGGGCGGTTACTTCGACGGTAACCCCCTGACCGCCGCAGAGGTAGGCAAGCTCGCCGACCTCGAGTCCCGTGAAGTTCTGCTCGGCAAGCTTGCCGGCGCCTTCAAGGCCTCGCTGTTCGGAGCCGCATATCTGTTCAACGCACCGCTGTCGAAGGCTGTTCGCACCATCGAAGCGCTGCGTGAAAAGCAGGAGTCCGCGAACTAGGCATCTGCCTGTACCGCGGTGAGTAACTAAGAAACTAATAGGAGAAAAATCATGGCAAAGCTTTCCACTGAAGAGCTGCTCGAGCAGTTCAAGGGCCTCACCCTCATCGAGCTCTCCGAGTTCGTCAAGGCATTCGAGGAGACCTTCGAGGTCACCGCGGCTGCACCCGTCGCCGTCGCCGGAGCCGCTGGCCCCGCCGCCGCTGCCGAAGAGGTCGAAGAGCAGAGCGCGTTCGACGTCATCCTCGACGCCGTCGGCGACAAGAAGATCCAGGTCATCAAGGTTGTGCGCGAGCTCACCAGCCTGGGCCTCGGCGAGGCCAAGGCCGTTGTCGATGGCGCGCCGAAGGCCGTCCTCGAGGGCGTTGCGAAGGAAGCTGCCGAGAAGGCAAAGGCTTCCCTCGAGGCCGCTGGCGCCACCGTCACCCTCAAGTAATCTCGCCCCGCAAGGGGTTAGTTGCTCGCACGGGCGTCGCATCCATTGGATGCGGCGCCCGCTGCCGTTAACCCGCGAACCGTGAGAAAAGCACCAAAACTCTCGAGTTTCTGGGGCTTTCCTCACGGGTCGCGGGCGATTCGGCCTGTATATGGTGGGGGGATGCCCGCAGCACTTCCTGACATCCTCGGGGACCTCGTGTCCGTCAACCACCGGCTCACCCGCGTCGCGGCCCGTGCAGCGCGCGGCACGGAATCGCCCGCTCTGTGGCGCACCCTCAGCGTGCTGCTCTCCAGCGGCCCGATCCGCCTAGGCGACCTGGCCGAGCGCAGCCGGGTCTCGCAGCCCACCGCCACCAAGCTGGTGGGCAGCCTCGTCGACCGAGGCTGGGTCGAACGCGCCGGCGACCCCGACGATGCCAGGGCCAGCCTCATCGCTAGCACCCCGGCGGGTGTCGCGGCTCTGATCGCCTGGCGGACCGAGCTGGTCGCCGCCCTGCTGCCCTACTTTGCCGACCTGCCCATCGACGATGTCGGCACCCTCGAACGCGCCGTCGCCATCCTGCGCGACAGGGTCGAGGCCGGCGAGCGGATGGCCGCACCGCACCGCGTAACGCCGCCGGACCGGATGGCGGCGCCGCCCCGCCCGGCCTCCGAGCCCCGGTGACCGCCCATTCAGCGTGTGCGGCCGGCCCGGTTAGTGCGAGCGGTGGTCCTGGATGGTCATGCGCGGGCCGCGGCGCGGGGCGCGGTAGCCGCTGCCCAGGATGAGGCGCACCACACGCTGGCGGTGTCCCGCGAAGGGATCGAGCAGTTCGAGCATGCCGTCGTCGTCGACGGGGGATCCGGTCAGGGCCCAGCCCACCTGGGCGGCCAGATGGTAGTCGCCCACGCTCACCGAATCGGGGTCGCCGTGCGAGCGCTGAGTCACCTCCGCGGCGGTCCAGCGGCCGACGCCGGGCAGGGACTGCAGCCGTCGTGAGGCCGTGACGGCGTCGACGGGCCGGTCGAGAGATGCCGCCACGGCCGCAACAGAAACGGCCGTGCGTGAGCGGCGCGGATCGACGCCGGCCCGGTGCCAGTCCCACGACGGCACCAGGCGCCAGCGTTCCGGTCCGGGGGAGACCATCATCCCCGCTGGTGCGGGGCCAGGGGCCGCCTCGCCGTGCTGGCGGATGAGCCGGTACCAGGCACGGTGGGCCTCGAGAGTGGTGACCTTCTGTTCGATGATTGCCGGGATCAGCGCCTCGAAGACCAGCCCGGAGCTGCCCAGCCAGACGCCGGGGTTACGGCGGCGGACCTCGGCAAGAACACCGTGGCCGCCGAGGTCGAGTCCGGTCCAGTCGTCGCCGTCGCCCAGCAGGGCGGGTACCTGGGCGATGCACCACTCGGCGCCCGGTCCCCAGGCCTTGGCGTCGACGCCGCCGTCGGCGGCCTGCCGAAGCAGCAGGGTCGCCGGTCCGAGCGGGGTGCGTTGGGTGCGCCAGAGCCCGGCGGCATCGGCGCGGGCGGTGGGGTCGCCGCGACCGCGACTGTGCGGGGCCATGGTGGCCGCCAGGTCGAACGGGCGCCGGGGTGCGTACCGGGTGGATGCCCGGGGGGTGGCATCCCGGTCCGTGCCGGCGCTGGCGTCGTCTGAAGGGTCGGAAATCATCCCCTCGAGGCTAACCCGCGCCGCTGACGGTCTGGGGCGACCACCCCAACTGTTGCGCACGGCAACAGTTGCGGAGCCGGGTCACCGGGTCACCGGGTCACCGGGGTGCGCTGGTGCTGGAGCGCATGACCAGGTTGGTCGGCGCCCTGGTGAGCCCGGGTGTGACCGGCGCCGACGGCTGCTCGAGCGCACCCAGCAGGGACTCAACGGCCATCCTGGCCTGGTTGCGCGGGTGCTGTTCGATGGTGGTGAGCCGGAACATCTCGGCATACGGATGGCCGTCGATGCCGATCACCGAGAGCTCGGACGGGATCAGGATGCCGAGCTCCCTGGCCGCGACAATGAGGCCGAACGCGATCTCGTCGCTCGCCGCGAAGACCGCCGTCGGCCGCCGGTGCGGATTACCGAACAGCGCCAGACCGGTCTCGTACCCCCCGGGAACCGTGAAGGCGCAGGGGGCGAAGCGGCCATCCCTGGACAGGCCGGCGGCGTGCATGGCCGAGTTGAAACCGGTGAGCCGTTTGGTGTGCACGGCAAAGTCCATCTGGTCCACCTGATCACCGCCGACATGACGGATGTCGGTGTGCCCGAGGCTGATCAGGTGTTCGGTGGCCAGGCGCGCGGCCGCGATGTCGTCGATCGCGATGGTATGCACGCCGGGGATCTCACCGCCGATGCCCACCAGAGGACGGCCCAGCCGGTGCAGGAGCTCCACCTCGGCATCGCTGAGCTCGACGCCCACGGAGATGACACCGTCGAACCGCTTGCGGGCGAGGAAGAAATCGAAGACCCGCTCCCGTTCGGCCGAATGTGCGGGGAGGTTGTAGAGCGTCATGTCGTAGCCCTCGGCGAGCAGGGACTGCTCGAGGCTCTCCAGGATCTCGGAGAAAAACCAGCGGCTGATGAAGGGAATGATCACGCCGATGCTCTTGGTCCGGCCGGTCACCAGGCTGGCCGCATTGGGCGAGGCGACGTAGCCGATCAGGGCGGCGGCGTCGACCACCTTCTGACGCGTTTCGTCCGACACGTAGCCCCGGCCGCTGAGCGCCCGGGAGGCCGTGGCCTTGGCGACGCCGGCCATGCGTGCTACATCCGCGATCGCGCTCATGCCAGCCTCCCCGTCGTTGGAACCGCTCTGGCCACCATATCTCCTCGGCGGCCGGGCTGGAATCGGTTCCAGAAATTCGACACCGAAGTGTGACCGGTTTGAAGCGTCGTTGGCATGAGAGCGCGATCTTTGTCAATCTGTAACCATATTGGGCTTGTGTCGAACGAATCTGTGCCGTACTTTGTGGTGTGGAACCGGTTCCTTGTGCAACCGTTTCCAGCACGACGAGCAGTTCCTGCAGCACCTTGGTGTTTGTCCGGGGGATCCCGGCGCACCGCAACCACTCAACGAGGAGGAAGAATGCGGTCATTCCACCGCCGAATCACAGCACCCATCGCCATGGTCGCGATTGCCGGGCTGACATTGGCCGGCTGTTCCGGTGGTCCCGGCAGCACGAGCGCCGAAGCCGGAGCCGAGGGTGACGGTGTCGTCACCGTCTACGGCACCATCGCTGACACCGAGGCCGAGCTTCTCGAAGAGTCCTGGAAGGCTTGGGAAGAAGAGAACGACATCGACATCCAGTACGAGGCGTCGAAGGAATTCGAAGCTCAGATCGCCATCCGTGCTCAGGGCGGCAGCGCTCCAGACCTCGCGATCTTCCCGCAGCCCGGCCTGATGGCCGACCTCGCCAGTCGCGACTTCCTCAAGCCGGCCCCCTCGTCCGTTGAAGACAACGTCGACGAGTTCTGGTCGTCCGACTGGAAGGCATACGGCACCGTCGGCGACACGTTCTACGGCGCTCCGCTGATGGCCAGCGTCAAGGGCTTCGTCTGGTATTCCCCGGCCAAGTTCACCGAGTGGGGTGTCGAAGTTCCCGAGACCTGGGACGAGCTCCTCGCCGTGACGAAGACCATCCAGGAGAAGACCGGCAGCGCCCCGTGGTGCGCCGGATTCGGCTCTGGTGACGCAACCGGTTGGCCGGGCACGGACTGGGTCGAGGACCTCGTTCTGCGTGAGGCCGGCGCTGAGACCTACGACAAGTGGGTTGCCAACGAGATTCCGTTCACGGACCCGGCGATTGCATCCGCATTCGACTCCGTCGGCGAGATCCTGCTGAACCCGTCCTACGTCAACGCCACCTTCGGCGATGTGAGCTCGATCAACAGCATCGCGTTCGGTGACGTAGCCACGCCGCTCGCCGAGGGCACCTGCGCCCTGCACCACCAGGCCTCCTTCTTCGACGGCTTCATCACGGATGCCGGCGGCGAGGTCGGTCCCGACGGTGACGTGTGGGCCTTCATCACCCCGGCCCAGGAGGCCGGCAGCCAGGCTGTCACCGGTGGTGGCGAGATTGTCGGAGCGTTCTCGGACGACGCAGACACCCAGGCCGTGCAGACGTACCTCTCCAGCGATGACTGGGCGAACAGCCGCGTCAGCCTCGGCGGGGTCATCAGCGCCAACTCGGGTCTCGACCCGGCCAACGCGCAGAGCCCGATCCTGCAGGAAGCCATCAAGATCCTTCAGGACTCGGAAACCACTTTCCGCTTCGACGCCTCCGACCTGATGCCCGGCTCCGTTGGCGCCGGCACCTTCTGGAAGGGAATGGTCAACTGGATCAATGGAGCCCCGACGGGTGAGGTGCTCACGAGCATCGAAGCCGGCTGGCCCTCCAACTAGTCTGGTTCGACAACCGGCTCGTCTAACAGCCCAACCGTGCGGGTCGTCCTCTGAGGAGGGCGACCCGCACCCCCTACTGGTGTACCGGGGCGGTGGTATTCCGCCCCACCAGCAAAACACTGTGAGTCCGCAGTCGTACTCGAGAGGTTTCACATGTCGGCATTCCTTGCCTGGCTGGCTGACTTGCCGCCCCTGGTTCAAGTCCCCATCATCATTCTCGCGTTCGTGGCCCTGGTGGCCGCGATCCTGTTCTTCGTCGAAATAGCCCCGCGAACGGGCACCGTTTACACCGTCATCCGTCTCGCCGTCTGCATCGCCGCACCCCTGCTGATCCTGGTCGCTGCCGGATCGTACTGGTGGGCCATCGCCGCGGCTGCCGTCCTCGGTGGGGTCTTCTTCATCGTCGACTACCGCTCGCGCTCCGGCGCCGGCTACCTCTTCCAACTCTTCGGCTTTCTCGCGCCGGCCATCCTGCTCCTGATCGTCGGCCTCGTCATTCCGACCATCCAGACCACGGTGCAGGCGTTTATGAACTCGCGGGGAACCGAGTTCATCGGCTTCGACAACTTCATCTGGGTGTTCACGCAGCCCGAGGCCATCCGCACCGTACTCAACACGATCGTCTGGGTGCTCATCACCCCGCTCGTATCGACGATCGCCGGCCTGGCCTACGCGGTCTTCATCGACAAGAGCCGCGGTGAGAAGTACTTCAAGATCATGGTCTTCATGCCCATGGCCATCTCCTTCGTCGGGGCGTCCATCATCTGGCGCTTCATCTACACGGCGCGTCCGGCCGACCAGAATCAGATCGGCCTGCTCAACCAGATCGTGGTGTGGCTCGGCGGCAACCCCGTCGACTTCCTCGCCGTCGCACCCTGGAACACGGTCTTCCTGATCGTCGTGCTGATCTGGGTGCAAACCGGATTCGCCATGGTGGTGCTCTCCGCGGCCATCAAGGGTGTGCCGGCCGAGCAGCTGGAGGCCGCCGAACTCGACGGCACCAACGCGTGGCAGAAGTTCACCAACGTCACGGTTCCCGGCATCCGCAGCGCCCTCATCGTTGTCCTGACGACGATCTCCATCGCCTCCCTCAAGGTCTTCGACATCGTCCGGACCATGACGGCAGGCTCCAACGACACGAGCGTCATCGCGAACGAGATGTACACGCAGTTCAAGAACTTCGAGCAGGGCCGGTCCGCCGCCTTCGCCGTGATCCTGTTCCTGCTCGTCCTTCCGATCGTCGTCTACAACGCCCGCCAGATTCAGAAGCAGAGGGAAATCCGATGAGCGCGATTCTTCCGGTGGAGCTCCCCGTCGACAAGAACACCAAAAACCAGCTCCGCCGCGGCGAACGCCGCGGGGAGTTCACCGCGGCCAAGCGCACCAAGAAGCGGTTGACCAGCCGGGGCGCCACGATCGCGGCACTCGTGATCGCTGTGCTCTGGACGGTGCCCACCTTCGGTCTCTTCGTCTCCTCGTTCCGCCCGGCCCAGGAGGTGCGCACCACCGGATGGTGGACGCTCTTCTCGAACTGGGGCCTCACCCTCGACAACTACAGCGAGGTGCTCCAGGCCGGTAACAGCCAGCTGAACCTGGCCGGCGCTTTCATCAACTCGATCGCGATCACCCTGCCGGCCACGCTGCTGCCCCTGATCATCGCCAGCCTCGCGGCCTACGCGTTCGCGTGGATCAACTTCCGCGGCAAGAACGTGCTGTTCATCGCGGTTTTCGCGCTGCAGATCGTTCCGCTGCAGATGGCCCTGGTGCCGCTTCTGCAGTTCTTCTCACGGGGTGAGATCTTCGGCTTCCCGGTGGTCTCCTCGATCAGTGACGCCGGCGGCTATTCGCAGGTGTGGATCGCACACACGATGTTCGCTCTGCCGCTGGCCATCTATCTGCTGCACAACTTCGTGTCTGAGATCCCCGCCGACGTCATCGAGGCGGCGCGGGTCGACGGCGCCGGTCACGGGCAGATCTTCTTCCGGATCGTGCTGCCGCTGACCATGCCCGCGATCGCGTCCTTCGCCATCTTCCAGTTCCTCTGGGTCTGGAACGACCTGCTCGTGGCGCTGATCTTCGCGGATGGCGCGGTGGCACCGATGACCAAGCTGCTGGCCGAGATCACCGGTAGCCGGGGCCAGGACTGGCACCTGCTCACAGCGGGCGCGTTCATCTCGATCCTGGTTCCGCTGATCGTCTTCTTCAGCCTGCAGCGCTACTTCGTGCGCGGCCTGTTGGCCGGTTCCACGAAGGGCTAACTTCCTCACCTGGCCGGGCCGGCACTGGACTCGGCTGCGACGGACCGGTCCCGGATTTCCGGGGCCGGTCCGCTGTCTTAGAGTGAGACCATGAGCGGATCGCACGGCACGGGCGGACGTCCCCCTGAAGAGTTTCGTGGCCGCCGCAACCGCGTCAGCGGTGACGACCCGGCCGCCCAGAAGGCGCAGAACGCCGAAGCGCCCGAGATTCCCAACCTGTTCGACCGCATCAGGGCGCTGTTCGCCCCGCACGCCCGGAAGCTCACCGTCACCGTCATCCTGGTGCTGATATCTGCGGCACTGTCGGTGCTTCCGCCGCTGCTGATCCAGCGCGCGTTCGACGAGGGTCTGTTCCCGCCCTCTGGCGGCCCGGACCTGCAGCGGCTGACCGTGCTGGTGGCGCTGATGATCGCGGCCTATCTCACCACCGCGCTGCTGGGCGTCTGGCAGACCTGGCTCACCGCAACCGTGGGCAACTCGGTGATGGGTGAACTGCGGGTGCGGCTGTTCACCCACCTGCAGGCGATGGAGCTGAGCTTCTTCACCCGCACCAAGACCGGCGTGATCCAGTCCAGGCTGCAGAACGATGTCGGCGGGGTGGCGAGCGTGCTCACCAACACCGTCTCCAGTGTGCTCGGCAACGCCGTCACGGTGATCGCCGCGTTCGTGGCAATGCTGCTGCTCAACTGGCAGCTGACGATCGTGGCCGTGATCCTGATGCCGATCTTGGTCTTCGCACAGCGCCGGGTGGGCCGGGTCCGGGCCCGCATCGCGGGCAAGACCCAGGAGTCCCTCTCCGACATGACCGCGATCACCCAGGAGACCCTGAGCGTGTCCGGCATCCTGCTGTCCAAGAGCTTCACCCGGCAAAAGGCCGAGATCGCCCGGTACGCGCACGAGAACGACAACCAGGTGCACCTGCAGGTCAGCCAGCAGATGAGCGGCCAGTGGTTCTTCGCCATGGTCAGCATCTTCCTGTCCAGCATCCCGGCCATCGTCTACTTGGTGGCCGGCCTCCTCCTCACGAACAGCGCCACCGACATCACCGCGGGCACCGTCGTGGCCTTCACCACGGTTCAGGCGCGGCTGCTCTTCCCTTTGCTGGGGCTGATGCGGGTGGCCCTGGACCTGCAGACCTCCAGCGCACTCTTCGCGCGAATCTTCCAATACCTCGACCTCACCCCCGCCATCAGCGACGCTCCCGGTGCCCGCCCGGTGCCCGCAGTCACCGGTCGGGTGCAGTTCGACGCCGTCACCTTCGCCTACCCGGATGCCGACGCCGACGCCCGGCCGACCCTCGACGCGGTCTCGTTCACGATCGAACCCGGCGCGTTCGCCGCCTTCGTCGGGCCCAGCGGCGCGGGCAAGACCACGGTGTCGTACCTGATCCCGCGCTTCTACGAGGCGACGGGCGGCCGGGTGCTGTTCTCCGGGGTCGACGTGCGTGACCTCGAGCAGGAGTCGCTGGTCTCCCACATCGGCATCGTGAGCCAGGAAACCTACCTCTTCCACGCGACCATCGCCGAGAACCTCCGGTACGCCAAACCCGAGGCCACGGATGCCGAGCTCGAGATCGCCGCGCGGGCCGCGAACATCCACAACACCATCGCGTCTTTCCCGGACGGCTATGACACCGTGGTCGGCGAGCGGGGCTACCGGCTCTCCGGCGGCGAGAAGCAGCGGGTGGCCATCGCCCGGGTGCTGCTGAAGGACCCTGAGGTGCTGATCCTCGACGAGGCGACCAGCGCCCTGGACGCGATCTCCGAGCGGGTAGTGCAGGCCGCCCTCGATACCGCTTCCCGGGGGCGCACGACCATCGCCATCGCCCACCGCTTGTCGACGATTGTGACCGCCGACGTGATCTTCGTCATCGACCACGGTCGCGTCGTCGAGGCCGGCACCCACCAGGAGTTGCTCGCCGAGGGTGGCACCTACGCATCCCTCTACGCCGAGCAGACCCCCGTGCAGGCTCGCGAACTGTGAGATAGGCCCAGAAAACCTCGAGTTTCTGGTGCTGAGGTCACGGCTCGCGGTCGGCGAGCATGGACTCCATGAGGGTGATCTCGGCCTCCTGGGAGATGATCACCGAGTTCGCAAAACCGAGCACCGAGGTGTTGTTGGCGCGATCTTGCACCGACTCGGCCATTTCGACGGCGCCCAAGTGGTGGGCGATCATCAGGGTGAGGAACCGGCGCTCGGCGTCGACTCCCGTCGACGCGGTGAGGCCGGCGATCTGCTCGTCGGTGGCGAGCCCGGGCATCGGGGCGCCCGGGGTGTGGGTTCCCTCGGGGTGCGCGTGAGAGGTGTCCGAACGGCCGGGCCGGGTCATCCAGGTCATCGAGGGTTCGGGGCCAGCCTGGGACAGGTCCCACTCGGTGAGCCAGCCGTAGAGCTGGCCGGCCTGCTGCGCCTGGGTAGTGGCGATGTCGTAGCCGAGCAGGCGCACATCCGCCGCCTCGGTGCGGTCGCGGATGATCATGGCCAATTCGACCCCCTGCAGGTGGTGCACCTGCATGTCGCGCGCAAAACCGGCCTCGGCGCTGGTCGATGTGGGCGTGGGATTGTCGATGGTGCTCAACCGGCCGACGGAGAAGCCGACCAGGCCGATCGCGACGGCCGCAATCGCGGCCGTGACGACCAGCGCGGCACGCCGGGCCGAGCTACGCCTTTCCGGGGGCATCGTAGGCGCCGGTGCAGAGCGCGCCGGGTTCGGGAACGTTGTTGCTCTTCCAGTGCTCTTCGAAGAACGCGGCGATGCGCTCATCGTCGGCCGAGTCGACCTGCAGCTGCACGTTCCAGCCGCTCACCACGATGGGGGCGGGCAGGCCGTCGAACGGCGAGAGGATCACGTAGGTGGACGGGAGCGCCTGCTTGAGCGTGGCCAGCTCGTCATCGGACATGGCGGGGTCGTAGGTCACCCAGAGGGCACCGTGCTCGAGGGAGTGCACGGCGTTCTCGTTCGGCACTGGTTCGGTGTAGACGCCGCAATTCAGCCAAGTGGGATTGTGGTCGCCGCCGGCGGGCGGAGTCTGCGGGTACGAGACGGGGGTCTCCACGTGCAACGAGGCGTTCTCGAACGTTTCCACACCGTCGATGTCGGCACCGTCGCCACCGGCGGAGTAGCTCGCGCTCTGCGGGGTCAGCACGATCGAGGTGATCAGCAGGCCGATGACCGCGACGGCCACGGTGATCCCGCTGATCAGGCCGATGCGCCGGTTGCGGGCGCTGCGTTTTTGATCGCGGTGGTACTGCTCGAGCTTCTGGGCGCGCTGCGCCGCCCGTTGCTGCTTGACGCCGGGCTTGGGCGACGAAGATCCGGATGTGCCGGTGGGCGGGGCAGGGGTCACGAGGGGCCTCTTTCGTTTGCTGTGCACTTATTCGAACGCATGCACCGGTGCGTGGGCTTCCTCGGTTTGTGATCTCACAGATGCTTCACAGGCTGGCCGCGCCTCCCGGGCGGCGACTAGAGTGAAGGAGTGATCACCCTGACGTCGTGTCCCTGTTGCTGCTTTCGCTAGCCGACCCGCACACTCACACTCTCGGTACCAGGACCGCCCACCCAGGCCAGCGGCCACGCCTGCATCGTCCCGCGACACGTCGATCGACGTAAGGATCCCATCATGAAAATCGCCGACACCATTCTCGACCTCATCGGCAACACGCCGCTGGTCAAGCTGCACAAGGTCACGGAGGGCGTGTCCGCCACCGTGCTGGTCAAGCTCGAATATCTCAACCCCGGCGGGTCCGCGAAGGACCGCATCGCGACCCGCATCATCGACGCCGCCGAGCGTGACGGGCAACTGCTGCCGGGCGGCACCATCGTCGAGCCGACCTCCGGTAACACCGGCGTCGGCCTGGCCCTGGTGGCCCAGCAACGCGGCTACAAGTGCGTATTCGTGCTGCCGGACAAGGTGGGCGAGGACAAGCGCAACGTTCTCACCGCCTACGGCGCCGAGATCGTCGTGACACCGACATCCGTCGCCCCCGACGACCCCGAGTCGTACTACAGCGTGTCGGACCGCCTCGCCCGCGAGATCCCCGGCGCCTTCAAGCCCAACCAATACGCCAACCCGAACGGCCCGCTCAGCCACTACGAGTCCACCGGCCCGGAGATCTGGCGCGACACCGACGGAACGGTCACCCACTTCGTCGCCGGCGTCGGCACCGGCGGCACCATCACCGGAACCGGCCGCTACCTGCGGGAGGTGTCGAACGAAGCCGTGCGCATCATCGGCGCCGACCCCGAGGGGTCGGTCTACTCCGGCGGCACCGGTCGGCCCTACCTCGTCGAGGGCGTCGGCGAGGACTTCTGGCCTGGCGCGTACGACCCGGCCGTTCCGCACGAGATCATCGCGGTCTCCGACGCCGACTCCTTCGCCATGACCCGCCGTCTCGCCCTCGAAGAGGGCATCCTGGTCGGCGGCTCCAGTGGCATGGCGGTCGTCGCGGCGCTGCGGGCCGCGAAGGACCTGCCTGCCGACGCCGTCGTGGTCGTGCTGCTGCCGGACGGCGGCCGCGGCTACCTGGGCAAGATCTTCAACGACGGCTGGATGCGGAGTTACGGCTTCTCGAATGCGCCCGCCGGTCACACCGTCGCCGACCTGCTGCACTCCAAGACCGGCACCCTTCCGGCGTTCGTCTATGTGCACCCGAACGACACCGTGCGCGACGCCATCGAGACCATGACCTCGGCGAGCGTGTCACAGCTGCTCGTACTGACGGCCAAGCCGCCCGTCGTGATGGGCGAGGTTGTCGGTGCGCTCGACGAGCGCAGCCTGATGGGCCGGGTGTTCTCCGGCGAAGCCCAGCTCACCGACAAGGTCGGCTCGATCGTGGGCGACGCCCTGCCACTGATCGGCGTGAACGAGCCCGTCGGTTCGGCGCGCGCCGCGTTCGCCGAACACGATGCGCTGCTCGTCACCGACGGCGGCAAGCCGCTCGGCGTGATCACCCGGCACGACCTCCTCACCTACCTCAGCGTCTGAAAGCGATAACACCATGAGCCAGTCCGAGAACCAGAAGTTCAACACCATCGCCATCCACGCCGGTCAGGAATTCGACCCGACCACCGGCGCCGTCATCCCGCCGATCTACCAGACCTCCACCTACGTGCAGGACGGCATCGGGGGACTGCGCGGCGGCTACGAGTACAGCCGCGGCGGCAACCCCACCCGCACGTCACTGGAAACTATGCTCGCCGCACTCGAAGGCGGCCGGCACGGGCTGTCGTTCGCCAGCGGCCTCGCCGCCGAGGACAGCCTGCTGCGCGCGGTCCTCGTTCCGGGTGATCACGTGGTGCTCGGCAACGACGTCTACGGCGGCACGCACCGGCTGATCAACCGGGTGCACGGCGCCTGGGGTGTGCGCAACACGACGGTGGAGATGAGCGACCTGACCGCTGTCGAGGCCGCGATCCTCCCCGGCGAAACGAAGATCCTCTGGGTGGAGACGCCGAGCAACCCGCTGATGAAGATCAGCGACATCGCCGGCCTCGTCGAGATCGGCCACCGCCACGGCGTGCTCGTGGTCGTGGACAACACCTTCGCGTCCCCCGCCCTGCAGCAGCCCCTCGCCCTCGGCGCCGACGTCGTCGTGCACTCCACCACCAAGTACCTCGGCGGACACTCCGACGTCATCGGCGGCGGCCTGGTCATCAACGATGACGAGCTCGCCGAGAAGGTCAAGTTCATCCAGTTCGCGGCCGGCCCGGTGTCCGCGCCGCTGGACGCCTGGCTCACCGTGCGCGGCATCAAGACCCTCGCGGTGCGGATGGACCGGCACAGCAGCAACGCACTCACCATCGCCCGGTACCTCCAGACCCACCCCGCCATCGAGAAGGTCTACTACCCGGGCCTGGAAAGCCACCCCGGCCACGAGCTGGCCAAGGCACAGATGAGTGCCTTCGGCGGCATGCTCTCCCTGGCGTTCCGCGGCGGCGAAACCGCGGCCCGGCGGTTCGCCGAGTCGATGCACCTGTTCCAGCTGGCCGAATCGCTCGGCGGCGTCGAATCGCTGGTGAACTACCCGTCCGAGATGACCCACGCCTCGGTGCGCGGAACCGAGCTCGAAGTGGCCACCAACATCGTGCGCCTGTCGGTGGGCATCGAAGACATCGACGACCTGCTGGCCGACCTCGCTCAGGCCCTGCCCAGCGCCTGAGGCCGGCGCCGGGTGGTGCTGTGGCAGCACGCGGTCACTCCGGGGTGGCGGGAAGTCGATGAACCATGTCAGTTCTGCCATTGGCGGGGCCGTGCGGATCGGGCACACTGGACCCAAGGGAGCGGTTTTACTCCCAACCAGGTCTTTTTCCCCTCCCCGTGACCGATCAGAGAGAACTCCTATGCCGGCTTCCGCCTCCAGCTTCGTCGACCTCAGCCACGAGATCAGCGCGGGGCTGGTGACCTACCCCGGACTGCCGGCGCCGGTGATCACACCGCACCTCACCAGGGCGGATTCGCGCAGCCGTTACGCGGAGGGCACCGAGTTCGCCATGGACACCATCACGATGATCGGCAACACCGGAACGTACCTCGACAGCCCGTTCCACCGGTACGAGGGCGGGGTCGACCTGGCCGGGCTGCCGCTCGAGGCTCTCGCCGACCTGCCCGCACACGTGTTCCGCTGCGAGCAGGCGTCGGAGCGAGGGATCCCGGCGGCTGCCTTCGACGGCCTGAACCTCGGTGGAACCGCCGTTCTGCTGCACACAGGGTGGGACCGCCACTTTGGCACGGCAGCTTACGCGAGCAGTGCGCCGTTCCTCACCGGGGACGGCGCCAGGGCGTTGGTGGCCGCCGGCGCGACCCTGGTGGGAATCGATTCCCTCAACATCGACGACACCGAGTCCGGCGGGGAGCGGCCGGCGCACTCACTTCTGCTGGCCGCGGGGATCCCCGTGGTCGAGCACCTCACCGGGCTCGGCGGGCTCCCCGACCGGGGAGCCCGATTCACCGCCGTGCCACCGCGGGTGCGGGACTTCGGCACCTTCCCGGTGCGGGCGTTCGCCCGGCTGCCCTGACCCTGCAACTGTTCCCCGTGCGGACACGTGCGCCCGGTGCGCCGGGAACAGTTGTCCGCACGGGGAACAGTTAGCCGCTATCGGACGCTGTGCACCACGCGGGTGAGTCCGGCCGGTACCAGGACGGTGCCGTCGACCGTGGCCTGGGTGAGCAACTCGGTTCCGGAGGCCGGCCAGGACTGGTCGGCATCCGTGTGGTTGATCACGAACAGGAACTCGTCGGTGTCGGTGGACCGGATGATGGTCTCGACGCCGTCGATGCCGCGGGCCGCCTCGATGCCGGCGGTGTTGAGGACGTCCAGCAGCAGGGAGTCCAGGTCGGTTCCGGTGAGCTTGGTCGAGATGTACCAGGCCGACCCCGCACCGAACGCGTTGCGGGTGAGGGCCGGTCCGCCGGCGGCCGGGCCGTCCACGTACCGGGCCAGCACCTCAGCGGTGGAGACCTCGATGTCGTCGGTCCAGGCGGTTCCGGTGCGGGAATCGCTGAGGGTGACGGTCTCGTTCTTGTGCAGGGGCAGGAACTCCGGGATGGTCAGGCCGAGCACCTCCCGGAGCGCGCCGGGCGCGGCTCCCGGGTAGACGGTGTCGTTCTCGTCGACGATGCCGGAGAAGTAGGAGACGACCAGGTGGCCGCCGTCCCGCACGTAGCCGGTGAGGTTCTCCGAGGCCGCCGGACCGGCGAGGTAGAGGCTGGGCGCGATAACGAGGTCGTAGCCGGTGAGGTCGTCGCGCGGATGCGCGAAGTCCACCGACACGTTGCGGTTCCACAGCGCCGTGTAGAAGGCCTCGAGGCGTTCGCGGTGGCCCAGTTCGGCGCTCGGGCGCCATTCGAAGTCCTGTGCCCAGAACGACTCGGTGTCCCAGAGCAGCGCGACGCGAGCCTGCACGCGGGAGCCGCGCACGGCCTCGAGGGACCCGAGGGTTTCGCCCAGGGCGACGACCTCGCGCCAGACCCGGGTCTCGGCTCCGGCGTGCGGCAGCATCGCGGAGTGGAACTTCTCAACGCCGAACCTGGAGGCCCGGAACTGGAAGAACAGGATGCCGTCGGCGCCGCGGGCCAGGTGGGAGAGTGAGTTGCGGGCCATCTCGCCGGCACGCTTGGCGATGTTGCGGGGCTGCCAGTTGACGGCGCCGGTGGAGTGCTCCATCAGGATCCACGGGGCGCCGCCGGCCAGCGACCGGGACAGGTCGGCATCCATGGCCAGCAACACATGGTTGTCGGCGCGTTCGGCCACCAGGTAGTGGTCGTTGGCGACGATGTCCACCTCCCTGGCCCACTTCCAGTAGTCGGGGGAGAGGCAATTGGTGGCCATGAAGTTGGTGGTCACGGGGATGTCCGGGGTGAACCGGCGGATGACATCGCGCTCGTTGATGTAGCACTCGAGCAACGCGTCGGAGGTGAACCGGTGGAAGTCCAGGCGCTGCGCCTGGTTGCTCACCGAGGCCGACTGGCGGGGCGCGTCGATCTCGTCCCACTCGCCGTACACCTGTCCCCAGAAGGTGGTGCCCCACTTCTCATTGAGGGTGTCAAGGGTGCCGTAACGCTTCTGCAGCCAGACCCTGAAGGCGGCGACGGAGTGGTCGTCGTAGGAGTCGCTGATGGGCGCACCGTACTCGTTGTGCACGTGCCAGAGCACAAGGGCGGGGTGGTTCGCATACCGGCGGGCGAGCTGCTCGGTGATGGCCGCGGCGGCCCGGCGGTAGTCGGGGCTCGACGGGCTGACCATGCCGCGGGAACCGTTGCCCAGGGTGATGCCGTCCCGGGTGACCGGCCGGGAGTCCGGGTATTTCTTCCAGAACCAGGCCGGCGGGGCCGCGGTGGGCGTGGCGAGGTCGATGTCGATGCCGGCCTCGTGCAGCAGGCCGAAGATGTCGT
Source organism: Cryobacterium sp. TMT4-31 (assembly GCF_004403385.1). Classification (NCBI taxonomy): domain Bacteria; kingdom Bacillati; phylum Actinomycetota; class Actinomycetes; order Micrococcales; family Microbacteriaceae; genus Cryobacterium; species Cryobacterium sp. TMT4-31. The sequence continues at coordinate 6,329 of NZ_SOGI01000028.1, read as the reverse complement.
CGAGCTTGCTGAAGTCGTATTCGCCCTCGCGTGGCTCCAGGATGCCCCAGGCGAAGATCGCGATGCTGACCAGGTTGATCCCGGCCTGCTTCATCAGCTTGATGTCTTCCAGCCAGGTCTCGCGGGGCCACTGCTCCGGGTTGTAGTCGCCACCGTAACGAAGCCCGGTCGTGCCCTTCAACCACCGGTCTGTCGCGGGCGCTCTGGCGGGGAATGGGGTGTGGATCGACATTGGTCTAAGGCTCCTTCAACTGTGTGCGCTCCCAGTTCTAGCACAGCCGATTGGCATAATCCAGATCAAGACCGCATGTTGACAAGGCTAGAAATGTGTGAATTACTAGTACCGCTCCCAGTCGAGCCCGAGTTTTCTCGATACGACAGCTGGGCGCCACCACACAGCACCCAGCTTTCATCAAGGAGGACGAATGCGCACGTCAATTCGGGTAGGGGCAGTGGCCATGGCCACGGCCGCCGCACTGCTCATGTCAGGTTGTTCGGCAAACACGGGCGGGGGTGACGACGGCCCGGTCGAGCTGAACTACTGGGCCTGGGCCCCGAACCTCGAAGAGGTCGTTGACATCTGGAACGCGGAGAACCCCGACATCCAGGTCACCGTGCAGAAGCAGGACGGCGGCGACCCCGCCATCACCAAACTGCTCACGGCCATCAAGGCCGGCAGCGGTGCACCCGACCTGATCCAGGCCGAGTACCAGAAGATCCCCACCCTGGTCTCCTCCGACGCTCTCGCCGACCTGTCCGAATACGGCGCCGGCGACGTCCAGGATGCCTTTGCCGACGGCGTCTGGGACTCCGTCACGCTCGGATCCGACGCGATTTACGCGATCCCCCAGGACAGCGGACCGATGATGTTCTTCTACCGGGCCGACATCCTCGAGCAGCTCGGCCTGGCCGTGCCCACCACCTGGGACGAATACGCCGCCGTCGCCCGCGCCGTGCACGCTGCTGACCCGGCCAAGTACCTGGGCACCTTCTCGTCCAATGACGCCGGCTGGTTCACGGGCATGGCCCAGCAGGCCGGTGCCTCCTGGTGGGGCATCGACGGTGAGGCCTGGAGCGTCGACATCGCCGAAACCCCCACCGAGACCGTTGCCGGTTACTGGGGCGGCCTCGTAGAAGAGGGCGTCATCGACAACAAGCCCATGTACACGCCCGAGTGGAACGCCGGCCTGAACAACGGCGAACAGGTGGGCTGGCTGAGCGCCGTCTGGGCACCCGGCGTGCTCGGCGGCAACGCTGCAGACACCGCCGGCCTCTGGAAGGCCGCGCCGATGCCGCAGTGGGATGTCGACGCGCCCGCGACGGGCAACTGGGGCGGATCGTCAACGGCCGTCACCACGCAGTCCGACCACCCGGAGGAGGCCGCCAAGTTCGCCACCTGGCTGAACACCGACGCCGAAGCCGTCCAGGCCCTGGTCACCACGGCCGGGATCTACCCCGCCGACGCCGAACAGGCCAAGGCCGCGCTGACCTCCCCGCCGGAGTTCTTCAGCAACCAGCCGGACTTCTACGAGGTCGCCGCGGAGGTGGCCGACACCGTGAGCCCGTTCACCTACGGACCGAACGTGAACGTGGCCTACAGCGCCTACAACGACGAGTTCGCGAAGGCGGCCGACGCCAAAACCCAGAGCGCCTTCCTCGATGCCGTCACTGCCATGCAGAAGATCACCACCGACGACATGAAGAAGAGCGGCTTCACGGTCGAATAGACGCGGTCGAATAGACGCGGTCGGGTACCGTCGCGTCTCGCCCCGGAGAGTCCGCCGGCCCACCGGCCGGCGGACTCCCTCCACCATCCATCACCACCCCAGATCGTGTCGATTGAGGACAACCCGTGACAGTGACAGAGGCCCCCGTGGCCACCCGGAGCAGCACCCCGACGGTTCGCCGGGGACGCGGCACCTTTCGTTCAAGGGTGCTCGTGCCCTACGCCATGCTGGCCCCCGGCATCATCCTGTTCGTGGCCTTCATGGCCGCGCCCATCGTCTACACGCTCTTCCTGAGCTTCCAGAAGACCAAGGTGTCCGGCCTCGGCCTCGGCTCCGGCGCTCGCAGCACGGTCTTCGCCGGCATCGACAACTACGTCACGACCCTCACGAACACCGAATTCGGCGCCAGCGTCGGACGAGTGCTGGTCTACGGCTTCATCCTGATCCCACTGATGCTGGGCCTCGCGCTGCTCTTCGCCCTGCTGCTGGATTCCCGCCGCACCCGCGCCGCCGGCTTCTCCCGCACCGCCATCTTCCTGCCGTACGCCGTTCCGGCCGTGATCAGCTCCCTGCTCTGGGGCTTCCTCTACCTCCCCGCCGTGAGCCCGTTCTACTTCGTCTTCGACAAGCTCGGCTGGGACGTGCCCTCGCTGCTCTCCTCCGGCGGGGTCACCTTCGCGATCGCCAACATCGCCCTCTGGGGCGGCGTGGGATTCAACATGATCGTGATGTATACCTCCCTCAAGTCGGTACCGTCCGACATCTACGAAGCCGCCAAACTGGACGGAGCCAGCGAGATCCAGATCGCACTGCGAATCAAGGTCCCCATCATCGCCCCGGCGATCGTGATGACCGCGCTGTTCTCGATGGTCGCCACCCTGCAGGTGTTCGCCGAGCCCACCACGCTCCGCCCGCTCACCAACTCGCTGTCCACCAGTTGGTCGCCGCTGATGCTGGTCTACCGGGATGCGTTCACCCGCGACGACATCTACTCCGCCGCCGCCACCTCGATCGTCATCGCCCTGGTGACCTTCGCCTTCTCATTCCTGTTCCTGCGCGTCGTGCAGAAACGCGCCTTCGGCCAGGAGGACTGACCCATGACAACCACACTCACGCCCACCCGGCCCGACCGCGCCCAGCGCAAGGCCGAGCGGGCCTCGGCCCGCACCTTCCGGCAGAAGGCCAGCCCGGTGTCCACCGGCATCCTCATCATCGGTGCGATCTACTGCCTGTTCCCGGTCTTCTGGGTCCTGATGGCGTCGAGCAAGGACAGCTCCGAACTGTTCTCCACCTTCACGCTGATGCCGAGCACCCACCTGTGGGATAACATCGTGCAGCTCAGCCAGTACCGCGACGGCCTGTTCTGGCGCTGGGTGCTCAACACCGCGATCTACGCGGGCGTCGGCGCCCTGGCCTCCACCTGGATCTCGGCGATCTCCGGCTATGTGCTGGCCAAGTTCGAATTCCCCGGCAAGAAGGTCGTCTTCTCGATCCTTCTGATGGGCGTGCTGGTTCCCGGCGTCATCCTGGCCATCCCGCAGTACTTCCTGCTGGCCGAGGTGGGCCTGACCAACACCATGTGGTCGGTGCTGCTGCCCCAGATCATCAGCCCGTACGGCATCTACCTGGCTCGCATCTACGCCGCCGCCTCCGTGCCCACCGAGGTCATCGAGGCCTCCCGCACCGAGGGCGCCGGCGAGCTGTACATCTTCAACCGCATCGCCCTGCCGATGATGGGCCCGGGCCTGGTGACGATCTTCCTGTTCCAGTTCGTGGCGGTCTGGAACAACTTCATGCTGCCCTACATCATGCTCGGCGACGACAAACTGTTCCCGGTGACCGTCGGCCTGAGCGGCCTGCTCAACCAGGGCGCATCCGCACCGTCGATGTACACCCTCGTGATCACCGGCGCGCTGCTGTCGATCATCCCCCTGATCATCCTGTTCCTCGTTCTGCAGCGCTACTGGAAGGTTGACCTCGCGGCCGGTGCGGTCAAGGCCTGACGGTCGCTAGGCTTCACTCGTGACCCCGCCACCCGCCAAGCGCCGGCCGACCATCGATGATGTGGCCGCCGCTGCCGGCGTGTCCAGGGGCACGGTGTCCAGGGTGCTCAACGGCGGCCACTGGGTGAGTCCGGATTCGCTGGCCTCTGTCAACAGCGCGATCAAGAAGACCGGTTACCGGGTCAACCCGCACGCCCGCAGCCTCGCCACCAGCCGGGCGAATTCGGTGGCGTTCCTGCTCACCGAATCACACGACCGCCTCTTCGAAGACCCGAACTTCGCGGTGCTGATGCGCGGGGCGTCGAAGGCGCTGTCCGAACACGACATCTCGCTCGTGCTGATCATGGCCGGTAACGAGGACGAACAGCGCCGGGCGACCGAGTTCATCACCGCCGGTCACGTCGACGGGGTGCTGCTCGTGTCCTCGCACAGCGGCCGGCGCGGCCTGATCTCCGAGATCATCGCCGCGAACGTGCCGGCCATCGCCTGCGGCGTGCCGCTGGGCTTTGAGAGGAAGATGGGTTACGTCGCCGCGGACGACTACGAGGGGGCCAGGGAAATGGTCCGCTATCTGCACGGGCTCGGCCGTTCCCGTATCGCGACCATCGCCGGACCGGAAGATACCTCTGGAGGCATGCGTCGGTTCGAGGCATATGCCGACGAACTCGGGGCGGCCTTCGACCCGAGTTTCGTGGCCCGCGGCGACTACAGCCGGGTCAGTGGGGCGCTGGCGATGACCGAGCTCCTGGAGAGCCAGCCCGACCTCGACGCCGTCTTCGCGGCGAATGACATGATGGCGGCCGGCGCCATCGACGTGTTGCTGGCGTCCGGCCGCCGGGTACCTGACGACGTCGCCGTCGGCGGCTTCGACGACGCCCCAGTGGCGACCATGACCATTCCGGGTCTGACCACGATGCACCAGCCGTTCGAGAGGATCAGCGAGGAAATGGTGCGTTTGCTGCTGCGAGTCATCGATGGTGAACGGCCCGCCGCCATCGTGCTGCCCACCGATCTGGTGGTGCGCGAGAGCGCCTGAGTCGAGTGCGCTTCCGCGACAAGGTGCCCTTGTGACTGTCACATGGCTCCATTGCTGGGGCATGTGACCGTCACATCGTGCACTTCGTCAAGGCGCGTCGCGTGCATAATTGGGGTGCGTCCACAATTGTGACCGTGCACATTCGAACGAGGCCTCCTCCCGTGCCAGCTGATCTGCCCAAGAGTCGCGCACCCAGCATCCGGGATGTCGCGCGCCTTGCCGGCGTGTCGCACCAGACGGTCTCCAGAGTGCTCAACAACCACCCGAGCATCCGTGATTCGACCAAGGCCCGCGTGCAGCAGGTCATGGAGGACCTGCAGTACCGCCCCAACCGGGCGGCCCGTGCCCTGTCCCGCGGCACGTCGCGCACCATCGGGGTACTCGCGGCGTCGAGTTCGCAATACGGACCGGCCAGCAGCATCGCCGCCATCCAGGATGCCGCCCGCGAAGCCGGCTACTACGTCAACACCGCCAATCTCACCTCCGTCGACCCGGACACCATCGAGGCCGCCCTTGACCACCTGATGCTGCAGTCCGTGGAGGGAATCGTCGTCATCGCCCCGCAGATGCGGGTCTTCGACGTCCTCGAACAGCTCTCCATCGCCGTGCCATACGTGACCTTGCAGTCCACCGGGAAGCTGAATGAACACGGCCTGTCTTTCGACCAGATCTCCGGTGCCCGGGCCGCGACCCGGCACCTCATCGACCTGGGTCATCGCAATATCTACCATCTGGCCGGTCCGCAGGACTGGATCGAGGCCGAGGCCCGCATGCGCGGCTTCCTCGACGAGATGGGGGCGATGGATGTGCCGACCACGGCGCCCATCCTGGGCGACTGGACCGCCGACTTCGGCTACTACGCCGGCCGCGAGCTGTTGCGGGTGCGCGATTTCACCGCCATCTTCTCGTCGAACGACCAGATGGCGCTCGGCCTGATGCATGCCATCAGGGATGCCGGACTGAGCATCCCGGGCGATGTCAGCGTGGTCGGCTTCGATGATATTCCGGAAGCGGCACATTTCTGGCCGCCGCTCACGACGGTGCGGCAAGACTTCCCCGAACTCGGTCGACGCTGCATGGCGCTGCTGCTCGACGACATCAGCGCCGTCTCCCCAGAGCGCCGCGGCGCCATCATCCCCGAGCTCGTCGTGCGGGCGTCCACGGGCCCGCCGGCGTTCTGACCGGCACCATCTGGCGCCAGGTCGGGCCCCTGATCAAGGCTGTTACCCAAAGGTGATAATCCGAACTTGACAGATGTTTCCCAGATGCGACTAACATGAGGTCAGCAATGTGACCGTTCACATTTGAAGTTTCACCCGTAGCACCTCAGACAAGGGAGTCGATTCTGTGAGCACGTCCACCGCGCAGCGCGCCGCACAGGCCGCAGCTGCAGACGAGTCTTACGCCTCCGGAATCGGCAACCCTGCAGCTGCCGCGGTGTCGGTATGAGCACCTTCGGCCCGCAGATCGAGGTCGCGATCGCGCGTGTGCGGGCGGATATCGCTCGGCTGCATGGTGAGTTGACGGCCAATGGCTTGGTGGTGTGGACCGGCGGTAACGTGT